>JAOZIG010000364.1 GCA_026014515.1 Candidatus Bathyarchaeota archaeon
CAGGTTCGAGTCCTGTCCCTGCTATACTTACTTATCAGTCATCCAGCCCACCAAATACGGTGGGCTGTTTTGTGTTTTGGGGTGAATAACGACTCGCAAAGGTTACAAACCGTAACGGGGGTAATTGGTGAAAAAGTGTCTTCTAAGTGTGCTTCGTTATCGCGAAAAGTGTAACTGTAACGTAACCATATCAGAAAGCTACAAGGGTGGAAATTCTTCCTGGTAATCGACTTCCAGAAAACACGCAAGAACACCATAATTTGGCCCATTTGTGTAGGTAACGTGGGAATCCCTCCTAGTACCGATAATTCTACCCCCCCCCATCTTGTCAAATCACTTTGCGCTACTACATGGTGTGTCAACCAACCTCTGTTGAGCTTTTCCCTCAATACATGAGATACTCTGGTCATGCAGGTAAAACCTTTAAAAACCATCCATTTATCACGCGTCATAGAGATTGAACATGCTTGTTTCGACAAAGCGGTTTGGGAAAGTGCATCAATATATGAAGAACGTCTTAACAGCTTTCCGAACGGCAACTTGGGCATCTTTTCAGGTGATGACTTGGCTGGTTTCCTTTGGTGCGAGCTATGGAACTATGAGGAACAGTACGGACCTGATCGGTTCAAGCTGTCACATAGTCCCAAGGCTTACCATGACCCACAGGGAAAAGAACTCTACATCTCGAGTTTCGCAGTCGATCCAAAGTTTCGAAAGCATATCAGAGGCAAAACGGCATTTGCAAAATTGATTGAACACACTATTGTCGCCCATGATATAACATCATCCATCCTCTTGGTATCGGAACAATGGAAGGCTGCCAGAGCTATATACACCCAATGGGGATTTGAAGAGATTCAACGGATACAGGATTTCTTCACCACCAGTGATGGGAACCAGTGGGATGGTCTGATCATGCGTACGCTGATACACCAACAAAACCTTTCCCAAAATCACATATGAGAGATACTTGTCTCTGGATCACCTCAACAGATGCTCTGATGGTTTTTAATAGCAAAATCAATCTTTCATATTGAACTCTGTCTCATACTTCGCCGCACTCAGCATCAAGCCATCAGTCCATGATGGCACGATACTCATGACCCTGCCGACTTCGTCGACCTCCATTGCTTTCGGTGCTTCAATGAACACCTCGTCATAAATGTGCATCACGAGGTGGCACCCGGCGGCCTCGAGTTGCTGCATGGCGTGGCACAACAGGTCGCGACTGATCGCCTGCACAACATTCTCTACCAACTTGCCAGAAAATGTATCGATGCGTTCCCACTTCTTCGTAGATCCCACACCCTCGTAGGTTACGCA
>JAOZIG010000508.1 GCA_026014515.1 Candidatus Bathyarchaeota archaeon
CGCATATGTGTTCCGGGGTTGCTTTGGATGAACTCGTATATCGTTGCCCTTGATGTGAGGTTCAGTGGACTCGTCTGATTACTGTATAGAGGATTAACATTTTGTCCAATGATCTTAATCTCGTATTGAGTTTCATCTGAACTGAGTAAGACCATTGATGTTAATAATATGATAATCAATAGCGCGGTTACCATTGATTTTTGCTTCATTCTGGAATAAACATTGAGTCTAGTTATATAACTAATTCGTAAACAACTGTACTAATGTAAATAACTGTACCAGAACGCCTAATTCCATGGAAAAACCCGATTAATTGACCTAAAGAAGAAAAGGTGAATAAAACGACCTTAAATCAGACGAGAAAACAGGCTGCAACCATAACAAGTCTAGTGTTGATGGGTTACGGATTATTACTCTGTGCAACTAACAGAACTGAGCACTACCTCTTCATCAAGTCAATCTCATTCACAAGAATAGGTCAAGGCATTCTACTGGCATCAATTGGGTTACTCATTCTCCTACTCCAATACGGAATAAAGGAAACTACACCAGAGAAGAATCAGAAACGGAGACCAAAAAGATGAGACTATCAGAAGATGCACTGAAGAATCTAAAAGCAACCCTAGTTGTCATTGCCTGTCTCTATATCATTAGTGGAGGTTTCTACAACCGCATAATGAAACCCGGAGAATATGCGTATTGGAAAGGGAATTGGTACACCATCAGCCCAGATATGGATGAACAGACCACACGAGAGAGTTTCATTGCCTTCATCTGTCACCTCACCACATTTACAGGAATATTCCTGATGACCCAAAGTCAAAAAAGACGCCGATTAACCGCGAACCGCCTTATGATACTTGGTCTAGTGTTAATTATCGCCGGTTTAATCGGTTCATATAGCCTAATTGAAGTAAAACGACTACCTTGGTATCAATAAAGAAGAGTTATTGGAAAAGATTCTTGGGGTACCTAGCCTTCGCGCCTAGCCATTCCTCGATTCTGAGAAGCTGGTTATACTTGGCAGTACGTTCACCCCTACATGGTGCCCCTGATTTTATCTGTCCACAGCCCAGTGCGACGCTGAGGTCAGCCACGAATGGGTCTTCTGTTTCACCGCTTCTATGGCTGGCCATCACGTTGTAGCCGTTGTCCATTGCTAGTTTAGCTGCCTCTAGTGCCTCTGTGAGGGTGCCTATCTGGTTTACCTTCCAGAGTAATGCGTTACATGCTCCCATCTCGATGCCTTTCTGTAGCCGCTTCTTGTTTGTTACGAACAGGTCATCACCCAGTATCTGGATTGGGAGTTTCTTGGTCGCCTCT
>JAOZIG010000507.1 GCA_026014515.1 Candidatus Bathyarchaeota archaeon
GGGGCATGTGGTGTTCCATTCTCCATCTAGGTTTTCTATGTAGCCTGTCCAGCCGCAAACTGGGCATTCCACGCTGCGCATCAGTTCTTTGAGGGCGGTTGCCATCTGTTCCTTGTTGGACTCGGTGAATACTACGCCTGTGACGTTTCTGATTCCAGCGCGTTTCATATCCTCAACTATGTATTCGCCTACTCCTGTCTGGTCACAGTTCACTGAAGCCACCCTGTTCCAGTTGTCCTGTAATCGTTTGATGTACCCGATGACCACACCATAGGGCGTATCCAAGGGGAACTGGTGACAATGCCTGAGATAGTAATGGTTCTTGACCCTCTCCACAACAGCCACCACGCTATGATCCATTTTCTTCCCGAAATCCACGCCAACCATGAATACACCCTTATGGGGCTTATCCGCCGCCCAATAGCCTAACGAGCTGTCTTGACAGTGGGCGATGAGGCTCATGGGTAGCCATCTGTCATTGTCTTCGGTCCATTCGCAGAGCATTTCCCTGCGCCATCTTGATGGGTCTCCTTTGAGTTGTTCCTCGATCATCGTTACTATTGATGGGGTTAGTGGTCCGTGTGGTGGTAGTGCTTCTGTGTAGGGTAGGGTGTGTCTGCTGAAGCGGTTATACTCAGACTTGTGGAATATGTCGTGGAATACGCTGTCCGTGTTCCATGGGGTGCTCTCCACAAACAAGTACCCATCTGTGGTGTTCAATGTGAACAATACAGCCGTGTATAAGTCCTCGTCGTCGCGGATGAAGTTCATTTCCATCAAATAAACAGCCTTAGCGGTATGCCCTCTGATGGTTTCAGGGACAGGGGACTCAGCAAGTATCTCCGAGCCGTTCTTGAACCGGATAATAGTCCTCATCAAACCCTTAGAACCCACAACAGATCGAAATAACGGTGGATCATGTGATTTCATCCTACTCAAATGAGCATGCAGGTGCTTGAACGCGATACGCTTCACCTGATCAAACTTAGGCGCAGAAACCAAAATAGTGGAACCCGGGTAACGCAGCGCAAGATAGATGAGCTTCGCCATCCCGTTAAACGTCTTCCCCGTCTGACGAGCCTGAAGCACAGCCACAAAATGACTCTGATCCCGGAGAAAACCATGCATATACCCAAAGGGCTCGTAGAAAAGCCAGTCACGACAAAAAACAACAGGATCATCAGGCACCGTATAACGAGCTTGCTTCACCAACTTTTTCTGAAGTTTTTCGATCCTGCGTTCCCAGCTCAAGCCTCGATATTCTCCCTGACGTATTTCTCAAGATTCTTGATGGATTCCTCTATTGTTACATTATCATAGCTT
>JAOZIG010000249.1 GCA_026014515.1 Candidatus Bathyarchaeota archaeon
TGGGAGTCGAACCCACCGAAGACAGCCAAACTGCCCCCCAACGGAGTTGAAGTCACGGTTCATAGTTACAAAGCTAGTCAAGGACTTCATCAACTCAAGGAGACATGGGTTGTCTCCTAATACTATATCATTTTATCAAGGGTATCTAAAGAAATCACTAACAGCTATGGGGACTGACATGAGTGCTCGTTCAATCAAACGATACCTGGATTCTCTCCCATGTAGTGAAGGTGGTAGACACGCTTATTATCGTTGTTTGAAAACGTTCTTCAATTGGTTATTCAGTCCGAGGTCTGAGTACGGATTAAATCCACAAGATAATCCTATGTTGATGATAGACCCTCCAAAAGTAGGGAAACGGATACTACCAAGTTTAACCCCGCAACAACTTGACTATCTTATTCAGGAAGCAAGCTGTGTACGTGACCGTGCAATCATCAGTCTCTTTGCTGATAGCGGATTAAGACTATCTGAGTTAGTCAACATCAAGTTACAGGATATTGACTGGTCTAACCGTTTCATTAAAGCAATATGCAAGGGGAACAAGGAAGCAATTGCAGTTTTCGGGAAACGTACAAATGATTTCCTCAGAGAGTGGTTATCTGAATATGACCCGCAAAACGGGAACATCTGGGGAATAAAGAAATGGGGTATTGTTGAGATGCTCCAGCAACTCAAACTGAAAACAGGACTCCCATGCAATCCCCATACCTTCAGAAGGACGTTCGCAAGTATACTCGCTAAACGTGGGGTGGACTCTTTGCACATAATGAGGTTAGGACGTTGGGAAAGTATCCAAATGGTAGAGCGTTATACCCGAAGTGTACAGTTTGAAGATTCATTGAAACTCTATACGGATATTGTCAGTTGACAGTGATACAAGGAATAAGGTACTAAAGGTACGCTAAACAAAGAACCCCCGCGTTAATCACGGGGGTTTTCTTTTTATCCAAGTCTCAAAGTCTCACGGTATCTCAAATATACATTTGCCCTTAATCCGATTTCCTCATGTAGAACAGATTCAAAGGGTAATCACTCATGTAGAACGAGAGACACGCCAGGATTCGCAATCTGGCAAGGGAGAAGTAGGCTCAGGGGGTGGTTTTTCGTTTTGCTGAACAGCACGCGGGTTACGCTACTGTACCCCCTTGTATCAATTAATGACATTCTTGATTTCCCTAATGCTAATTACTTGGTGGTGGTACGGTCACAGTATTAGGAACTCTAACTTGTGTAACCGTTCCGTCACGAGAAATATCATAGATACATCCCGAAGTTATTTTGCCATCATTCAGTCCTGTAAGGTAATCAGACAGA
>JAOZIG010000376.1:0-758 GCA_026014515.1 Candidatus Bathyarchaeota archaeon
AAAAAACAGATAAAAAACAGACAACCCATCAAAAAATTAGTGCGTGGGAAAAAAACACAGATTCCCCGTTCGTGGAGTACATTTTTGTATACATTTGGATCAAAACAGAGGCGTTTTAGGGCTGATAAAAGAGAAACAAGGTTGTTTGCGGCTGCGCCGCGTTACCCCCCCCCCCCCTTAGCTGTTGTTTAGCTCAGGTAGCTTCGCGTCGGTAGTGATGTAGAGGTTTAGTTCTTTGAGTGGTTTCTCGCAGCCCGGGTCCATTAGGTGGGTGCTGTGCATCTCACAGTGTTCAAGCTGGGGTAATGCCTTGATACACTCGGCTGCGTTGGGGTTGAAAACCGCGCTTACAGCTAAGGCATCCAGTACCTCTCGTACATCCAGTGTCTGGTCTGGGTTTTTCATCTGTGCCTTAAGCTGCATGATACTATCAATGATGATGGGACTCAAGACATCAATCTCATCAGGGATACCAGCGAGAAACTTCACAGCGTTTAGTAGCGCAGCTGATTCGCTGTGGAGGGTCTTGCTTAGTTTGCCAGTCACTATGATTAGTTTTTCTTTTTGCCATATCTCGATGGCTGCGCCTGTATAGAGCCCATTGTTGCCTTTTAATGGGTCATCCTTGGACTCGGTTGCAGCGTTGTTTGCGGCTACAGCAACTTTTCTATCTGATGGAGTCACGCCTACCCTATTCATTATCTTGTCCATTCGTTCAAGGGTATCATAGGTTGTGTTTCCCTCAACGAACTCCCGTT
>JAOZIG010000376.1:768-9638 GCA_026014515.1 Candidatus Bathyarchaeota archaeon
TGGTAGTAGCGTCTGATGATCTCCTGTCTGCTTGCTTCCCTGCATGCCTCGTCGTCTATGATGCCTTGGTTCGCCATGTTTACCCCCATGTCTGTGGGGGATTTGATCTCGGTCATGGGGTCTCCGGGAGGCACCATCTTCTCGATGATGCGCTTCATGATGGCGAAGTTTTCAACATCCCGGTTATAGTTGGTAGACTCCACACTATAGGCTTCCTTGTGCCAAGGGTCAACACAGTTGTAGTCACCCAAGTCGGCTGTTGCCGCCTCATATGCTACGTTCACAGGGTGCTCAACAGGTAGGTCCCATATTGGGAATGTCTCGAATTTTGCGAACCCACTCATGACTCCATTGTGTCTGTCATGGTAGAGTTGGCTCATGGCGAAGCTCATTTTGCCACTACCGGGTCCCGGTGCAGTGATAACAACTATCTTTTTTGTGGTGGGTACGTGGTCCGATTTTCCATAACCTTCGCTGCTAACTACTTTTTCGATATCTTCAAGATAATCATCAAGCTCGTAGCCATAGTAGACGTTGATGTTTCGGTTTTCCAGTCGCTGTTTAAACTTCTCAGCAGCCTTCTCACCGTTGTATCTGTTGATGACGACAGCGGATACATCCAGTCCGAGTTCTCTGAGGTCGTTGATGTCTTTGAGTATCTGATCCTCGTAGGTTAGCCCAAAGTCTCGTCTTATCTTGCGTCCTTCGATGTCTTTTGCGCTTATACAGTGGATTATCTCAAGGTTGTCACCCAGCTTTCTTAGCATCTGTATCTTGGTGTCTAGTTTGAAGCCGGGGAGTACTCTTGAGGCGTGGTGGTCGTATCGTAGTTTGCCTCCGAACTCTAGGTAGAGCTTGTCATAGTGGCTTACGCGTTCTAGGATTCTTTTGATCTGCGCTTCAAGATATTTGTCCGTGTCAAAGCCAATTTGTCGAGTCAAGTCGTTTTTCCATCCACATCAAAGACTCCAATATCATTCAGAGTCTTATAATGGACGAAAAAAGGGCATATGTTGTGTATAAAATCTTCTAACCAATGAGACTCTGTCCAGTCATCTCAGTAGGCTTCTCTAACCCCATCAACCAGAGAATAGTAGGAGCCACACTACTCAACCCCATCCCAGTTCTAAGCTTGATATCGATGAGTACTGGTTCATCTGAGACCAATATGAAGGGTACAGGGTTCAATCCGTGACTGGGGTTAGGTGAGCCATCTGGATAAAACAGGGTCTCAATATTACCATGATCACCAGTAACAAGACTAACATAGCCTTTCATGAGCCCAGTCTCAACAACGCGTCCAACACACTCATCCACCACAGCAGCCGCCTTCACCCCAGCCTCAATATTGGCGCTATGTCCCACAAGATCACAGTTAGCATAATTCACAAGGATGAAATCATAATAATCGCGCTCTATCTCGTGAACCAGCTTTTCTGTGATCTCATAAGCACTCATCTCAGGTTGATCCTCGTAACTCGCAACCTTGGGGCTTGGTACAAGTATCCTATCCTCCCGGTGATAGAGAGTCTCTATTTGACTGTTGAAGAAGAATGTCACGTGAGCATATTTTTCAGTCTCAGCAATACGAAGCTGTTTCAGGTTATTCTCAGACAGTATGGTTGCCAAGTTTTTCTCCACAGAGTGCTGCTTGAATACTGCCGGCAGAACCAATTCTTGGTCATATACACTCATACAGACAAAGAAGGGGCTTGGATTCTTCTCCCGTTTAAATCCCTTGAAATCACTTTGAGTTAACGCGTATGTGAGTTGACGAGCCCTATCACTGCGGAAGTTCCAGAAGATAAACGCATCACCTTCATCCACAGTAGCCACAGGAGAACCATCAGGCGAGACAAGGACAATGGGCTTGATGTAATAATCGGATAAATCAGGATCAGACATATACTGGTGTTCTATCGCCTCAAAGGGGTTATTCTCCTCGATACCAAGACCTTGAGTGAGTAAATCATAAGCTACCTTTGTTCTATCCCAGTTGGTATCACGATCCATCGCATAATATCGTCCTACAAGCGACGCATACTTCCCAACACCCTTGGCATTCATCGCGTGTTGGGTCTCATATAGGAAATCAACAGCACTCCTTTCAGGCACATCCCTTCCATCAAGGAAGCAGTGGACAAAAACATCCTCAAACCCGTTTCGTTTAGCAAGATCAAGTAATGCATGCAGATGATGAGTGGTGCCATGAATCCCCTGATCACTGAATAACCCGGCTAGATGCAGCTTTCCCCCCGTCTCTTTCAGATACCCGAAAAGTTCTTTGAAGGGCTTTTTCTCGTAAAAGCTACCATTGTTTATGGCTTGGTTTATCTCCTCAAGTGGCTGCCAGACAACCCGCCCCGCACCCATGGTAAGATGACCGGGTTCGCTGCCGCCTTGTGTTCCCTCTGGGAGCCCAACGGCGTTTCCTGTGCATTTCAAGGTGGTCCAAGGGTACTCTGCCATGTATCTGTCGTTGTTTGGCGTATCTGCTATGTATGCCGCGTTTCCAGTTGTCTCCTCGGTGTAGCCCCAGCCGTCCCTGACGATGAGTATGATTTTCCTTTGAGCCATATATGCTCTGAATATGCGTGGAGTGTTTAAAACTGGTGCTATCGCCGCAGATAGCTCAATAGTATAGAGAGCAGCGACAAGAAGATCAACAATGGACTGGTGGCGAAATAGAACCCATCACGCCTGTAGACCCATAGAACCCACCAAGGAACATTGTCCAGTGATGGAAATACACGAACAAGATAGGGTAATGCTACAAAGATGGCGCCTAGTATGATTAGTATCCAGCCGAGGCTCGTGAAAGGACTGTAATTATCCATCCTAACAATATTCCTATACTATCGTAAATGTTTTAACAATCTAGGTAGGTTCAGAAACGGACCGAGGGAACAAGTTTGAGGATAGTACTACTAGGACCACCCGGCTCAGGGAAAGGCACACGCGCTCACATCATCTCAGAACTATACGACCTACCAGTAATCACCACAGGGGACATGCTCAGGGCATCCACAGCAGAAGGCACAGAATGCGGCAAAGAAGCAAAATCCTACATGGACAAGGGAGAACTGGTACCCGATAATATCGTGAACGGTGTGGTTAGGGAACGATTCCAGAAACCCGATCTTGGAAAAGGGTTCATACTTGATGGTTATCCTCGGAGCAAGGGACAAGCAGACGCCCTAGACCAGATACTGGATGACAATAACATCAAGCTGACACACGTGATCCTCGTGGTGCTTGATGACAGCATCATAGTTGAGCGTCTCAGCAAACGCCGTAGCTGCCCTAAATGTGGAGAAATATACCATCTAGAGTCCAAGCCACCCAAGAAACCCGGTGTATGTGATATCTGTGGAGCAGCATTGATTCAGCGTGATGATGATAAACCAGATGTCATCAAACATAGACTCGAAGTCTACGCTGAGCAGACAAAACCACTCATCAAAAAATACAGTGATCAGGGTTTGATCGTTGAGACCAGCGGAGAAGTCTCCATGAATGAGCTACGAGACCACCTGAAAGAACTATTAGGATAAAGAAGGGGTTAGTTAAACCCCGTTTCTTTGGACGTGGTTATCTTTATCCCGCGTCTACCAAGCTCCTCAAAGAACTTGTCGCTAAGTTTCTCCTCGTAGCCTATCCACGCTGGATGCACAACGCCCTTCTTGTCGAACTCACCGTTTGCCATCATCTGAGCCACGATGCTGCATGGCCAAGCAGTGGTCTTGGCCATCGCGGAAATATCGTTCTCAAAGTCATGGAAGTGCATAAACTCAAAGCTATAGCTTGTGGGCTTATCATCCTCTGTGCCTCCGACGGTTACTCTTTGACAAATAGCATCACTCTCATCAGCGTTATACTGGAGATGCTTGTGCCCAAGCGCTATGAAAACATCATAAGGCTTCACCTTCACACCCCTGACATCAATCTCCTCCTGATCAAGAAGATGCATCTCCCTGAGCTTCATCCAAATATCCTTGTGCCCAGGCCAACGTAGGGTCTTTGCGACAGCGTTCTTGATGCCCTTGAGTCCAAGATGTTCTGGGACATCCATGAGTCCACTGGTGACATATGCTTCAGTGTCTCCGATGGGCTCGGGGAACGTGACTGTATCTATCTCGCTGAGGTTTTCCTTTGTCACCTTTTTACCGTCAATCAAGACTGTGCTACTGCTGAGGTTGCTGTTCACGGCATAGGGCCAGTACCATGAAATCTTGTACCTGAGTGGATTATTGTAGCCCTCAGTGTCTTTAGCGGGGAAGCCCCCACACCAGACATAGAAACTGTCAACGTGATCAAGCTTCTGCGCACCCACACCACAGAGAACCCTGTCGATACCAACATCAAGCCCAATATGAGGGACCACAGAGATACCTGCTTTCTTTGCTTTCTCATCTAACTTGAATATCGTCCCGAACCCAGCCGCGATATCAGCGTAATCAACCTTCGCCTCAATAGCTGCTTCAACTGCCGCGTCACAGAATGGGCGTGGAACCGCTGACGCCACCACATCATAACCCTTCATTAGCTTGGCTGTGGCTTTCACGTCGGTTACATCGTGTTTTCCGACTGTGATCTTGCCCACGCCTACTCGCTCAGCGTATTTTTTGGCTTGTTCTACGTTGAGGTCAACGGCGTGGATTTCTTCAATATTCTGTTGGGCGTCGAGGTCTTTGAGGAGCCCGTACCCCATCATGCCGACGCCTAGGACTAATACCTTCATCTTTACCATTTGGAAACAAGGGTGTGGGTTTTTAAAACCTGTTAAACAAGTTTAGGTCTTATACCCAATCATTCTGAGGAAGTCTTTCCGCCACTTGACGCCTTCCTCATCCTCCAAGCCCTTGGGTTTCGAGCCATCAATAACACCCATGATGCCCCTACCCTGCTCAGTCTCAGCCACAACCACCTGCAAAGGGTTGGCGGTAGCTGCGATTATCCTACAAACCTCAGGTACAGACTTTAACTGGTTAAGGACGTTTATCGGATAAGCGCCTTTGAGGACTATGTTGAAGCTGTGTCCACAACCTAGTTTCATGGCGTTCTCGGCTGCGATTTGTTTGAGTTCTTCGTCATTGCCATCAAACCTTACAAGGCAGTCTCCTGATGCCTCGCAGAAGGCTACACCGAATTTTATGCCTGCGGCGCTGCTGGCTAGGGCCTCGTATACGTCTTCTACTGTTTTTATGAAGTGGCTTTGTCCAAGAATGATGTTTGATTCCTCGGGTATGGTCATCTCAACTACTTTTAGCTCCATAACTCTCAAGAGGAATAGACTGAATCATCTATAAAACGGGTTCCAAGCAGTACCACGTAAATATCACAACTGTTCTGTGAGTATTGTGAAAGACGACAACACCAACCCACCAGACGACTTCTCTCAAGACCTAAGCGGCTGGCATGAACTACTGGGATGGGGAGACGGAACCGACAGCGTAGCACCCTATGTACCTACACCCATGAGCGTAGTGCATAGCATGTTAGAGCTTATTGAGGCGGGTCCCGGGGATACTCTGATTGATTTGGGTTGTGGGGATGGTCGTATATTGATAATGGCGGTAGAGGAGTTCAACGTCGCCCGTGCCATAGGCTACGAGTTGAACAAGCATCTTGTGGAGACCGCGGAGTATAATATCAAAGAGAAAGGCCTGGGGAATAGGATACAGGTTATTGAAGGAAACTTTATGGAAGCAGACCTGAGTCCAGCCACAATAGTTACTCTCTACTTGACTACTACTGGTAACGCTAAGCTTCGCCCCAAGTTTATAGAGGAGCTAAGGGAAGGAGCGAGAATCATTAGTCATGATTTCCCGATAATCGACTGGATTATATCATCAGAGGATAAACAACCGATACGCGTAGGTACGCATAAGATTTTCATTTACAAGATGCCCGAGGCGTATGAGAACAAGCCAGCTGAATCTGAGAAGGCATCAGATCGATGGCACAGAATAAAGAAAATACTGGAAAGATTAGAGAAAAAGTGAGGAGCTAGTCCTTCCAGAGTCCTAGCACTAGTGCGATTATCGCCATACGTGCATAGATTCCGTGTTTTACCTGTCGGAAGTACCATGCGTTGGGCATGTCGTCTACATCAGTGGTGATCTCGTTGACCCTCGGCAATGGGTGCATGATTACTACGTCCTTCTTGCCGTTGTCTACGATCATCTTCTTGTCCATGATGTAGCTGTCCTTGACCTTATCGTACTCTTCCTGTGTGGCGAATCTTTCACGCTGTACCCTCGTCATGTACACCAAGTCTAGCTTGGGCATTGTGGCTGGTAGGTCGCTTACCTCGATTACCTTGATCTTGTCCTTTACTTCCTCGATTACCTCGGGCTTCATCTTCAAGGCATCTGGAGCTATACAGTAGACAGTGACATCATAGTTTCTGAGAGCCTTCAAGAGGCTGTGGACTGTTCTTCCATTCTTCAGGTCACCAACCATACCGATAGCGAGTCCATCGATCTTACCCTTTGCATATCTGATGCAGTGGAGGTCCAACATGGTCTGGGTTGGATGCTCCCATGTACCGCTACCGCCGTTGATGTATGGCACCTTTGCAACCTTCTTTGCTCGTAGGGCTGCGTCGTTGTCGGGGTGCCTCATTGCGATAACATCCACATAGTTGCTGATTGTGCTGATGGTGTCCTCGAAGGTCTCTCCCTTCTTTGCGCTGCTTGTCATGGGGTCAGCGACTGTGGTCACTGAGCCGCCTAGTCTGAACATGGCTGTCTCGAAGCTGAGCCTTGTCCTTGTGCTGGGCTCGAAGAACATTGATCCTAGTACTTTTCCCTTGGCTAGGTCACAACCTGTCTTTTCGAGTTCAACCATCTTGTCTGCTACGCTGAGGATATAGTCGAGTTCTTCTCGGCTGTAGTCCATCATGCTTATGAAATGCTTATCTTTGAAGTCTGATGCTTTAACCAAACTCTACACCGTACCACAGAATACCGGTTATAGCTATTTCTCTTTTACCATTAACGGGTAGAACCGCTGAACAATCATCAATTCACTAGCTGAAATATGGAATAAGAATCTACAATCATTAAAATTCTATAAGATATGTCTGGGCGAGCCACACTGAGGATACAGAAGACACCTGACCTACACAGCTGGAAAAAGATAGGCGACATGAAGACAGCCCTAGGCAAGGAGTTCAGCCTCTACGAGTCCCCAGACGGCACCCGTGTTGCGCAAGTTGACAATGACATGCTCATCCACATGATTATAGTGGATGGAAAACCAGTCTACATGGACCCAAGGGTAGTTGATGCATTAAAGCGTGTAGCGGAGATCAGGCGTCATCTACGGAAATCAGCCAAGCAGGTCAAGCGTTAAGCAAACCAATCTCATTCATTATCTGAACTAGGCTCTTTGATAGCTCGTATTCTTGTAGCTCTTCTAGGGTTACCCAGCGTGCATCAAGGGCATCATCCATCGCCTGTAACTCTCCCCCAACGGGAGTAGCCGAGTAGAACATTATGATAAAATGGTAGAGCACCTTACCCTCATCATCATAAACAATCTTATCCACTACGCCGAGACGCTCACCAACATCAACCAACAGCCCAGTCTCTTCCAACACCTCGCGGGCAGCTGCATCAGCAGCTTTCTCCCCGACCTCAATCAAGCCACCGGGTACTGTCCAGAGTCCTTTGTCTGGTTCTGCTGCGCGTTTGATCATGAGATACCGTTCGTCTTTTTTGATGAGTATGCCTACGCCGACAAATGGGAATGTTGGGTATTGGCGTCTCCTGCTCATAGCTGATACCCTACCTCAGATAGTATAAGGCTAGTCCTGAGCCAAGTCTTGGCTGGCAAGCTCCATGTGCACGAACCGGCTCATGGGTGTACTCGCGCTACTCGCAGGATACAGCTCAGGCAATACCTTTACCCAGATAGGGAACCTACACTTCAAAGACGTACCCTTGACGATAGCCTCACCCGGAGGCAGATCACCTATCAGGTCAGCGAATTCGTTACCCATAATCTCAGCCACCCTAGCCTTATCCACATCCTCCAAACCATGACAGATGATATTATTGGCGCACTGAGTAACCACAGTCTTCTCAACGGTGCTAAGCCGCTGGGTTACAGCCCAGAGACCTACCCCGTTTCGTCCACCGTTGGTCGCTATCTCCTTGATGACCCCCAGTAGTTTGCCTCTTGTTTCTTTTTCGCCTAATTCAAAGACTCCGCGTTGGGGCGCATAATACATGGCTTCCTCCAATACGATGATGCATCCGAATTTTCTGTTCTCTAGGGCTTCGTTGAATATTCGTCTGAGTACCTGGGAGACCACGAGGTGTTTCTGGCTCCAAGTATCCTTGCCCTGACTCAGGTCCATGATCACAACATGCCGATCACGGAGCAGATCAACAGGGTCAAGAGGCACCATATCACCCTCAGGGATCAGCTTACTGTTACCTACGGCGTTGATGACTTGCTGTCTGTAGCTCTCAAACTCGTCCTCCTTCTTGTTGAAACCCAGCTTGTCTGGTTTTACCCAGCTAACCGCCTGCTGAATATTCTGTTTTGTTACTTGCGCTGCTTGTGCGTAAAGTATCTTCAATGCATGAATCAGTATCTTGCTGTTCCACCATGTTTTCTGCCACCCAAACTCACCGAGATAGTCCTCCCACGGAATCTTACCGGGCTCAAAGAAGCGGCTCCAAGGCACCTTTAACGTGTTTTCTGGTCCAAGATGCTCCATCAGGCTATTGTATTCGCCATCCTTGTCAACGATAAAGAACCGTACAGGGGGATTTGCTCGTGCTGCTCTGCTTATCATGGTGACAGCTGTGGTGGTTTTTCCTGTTCCCACGGCTCCACAGATGAGACAGGATTGG
>JAOZIG010000372.1 GCA_026014515.1 Candidatus Bathyarchaeota archaeon
GATTTGAACCTCCGACCTCCGGGTTATGAGCCCGACGAGCTACCAGACTGCTCTATCCCGCGATCTATATGGATCTTATGAAGTTGAGTTGTGGCGGAGGAAGAGGGATTCGAACCCCCGCGCCTTTGACAGCCTGTCGGTTTTCAAGACCGATCCCTTCAGCCAGACTTGGGTATTCCTCCATAGTATAACACAACCGGCAAGCGATTTCCACAGGCATCTTTGGTGGACCCGGTAGGACTCGAACCTACGGCCAACCGGTTATGAGCCGGTAGCTCTAACCAACTGAGCTACGGGTCCGATCTGGTAGCGGCGGGGGGAATCGAACCCACGACCTCACGGGTATGAACCGTACGCTCTAACCAGCTGAGCTACGCCGCCATGTCAATGCGCTTGTGCCGGACCTTGTTGTGGTGGAGCCTAGGGGGCTCGAACCCCTGACCTCCTGCGTGCAAAGCAGGCGCTCTCCCAGCTGAGCTAAGGCCCCCGGTGTGGTACCTGGAGTCGGACTTGAACCGACACGGACTCGCGTCCATGGGATTTTAAGTCCCACGTGTCTACCGATTTCACCATCCAGGCAGAGGGATGGTGACCCGTGAAGGAATCGAACCTTCGACACCTTGATTAAAAGTCAAGTGCTCTACCGACTGAGCTAACGGGTCAAATAGTGGTGCCGAAAACAGGAATTGAACCCGCAACCTACTGATTACAAGTCAGTTGCTCTACCAGATTGAGCTATTTCGGCATAATAATGGTGGGAGTTAACGGGCTCGAACCGCTGACCCTCTGCTTGTAAGGCAGATGCTCTCCCAACTGAGCTAAACTCCCATTATTAGAGATACTGCCTGGCAACGTCCTATCTTCGCTCCTTAGAACTATTTTCGGCGCTGAAGTGCTTAACTTCTGTGTTCGGTATGGGAACAGGTGTGACCACTTCGCCATCGTCACCAGACATCTCTCAAAACTAGATAAATTCTGTATGTATTTCAAATGAAAGTAAAGGTTAAGTCCTCGATCTATTAGTACTGGTCAGCTTCACATGTCACCATGCTTCCACACCCAGCCTATCAACCTCATCGTCTATAAGGGATCTTACTAAATTGGGAGATCTCATCTTAAGGTGGGCTTCACGCTTAGATGCTTTCAGCGTTTATCCCTTCCATACTTAGCTACCCAGCTGTGGCCTTGGCAAGCCAACTGGTGCACCAGTGGTATGTCCACCCCGGTCTTCTCATACTAGGGGCAGCTCCCTTCAAATCTCCAACGCCCACGACGGATAGAGACCGAACTGTCTCACGACGTTCTGAACCCAGC
>JAOZIG010000491.1 GCA_026014515.1 Candidatus Bathyarchaeota archaeon
TGCTGTATTCATCCCACTCTCCCTGCTCTCTGGAATCGTAGGTTCAATCCTCCGTGATGTAGCTCTCACATTGATCCTTGCCCTCATCGCAAGCCTCCTGGTAGCGTTAGTGGTTGTACCATTCATCCTTCGCTTGGTCTTGAGAGTACCGGAGAAAGTGAGAAAGAGAGAACCTCGCTTTTCCATGATGTTGGAGAGCCTTGAAGCAGGGTATCGCAAGGGGTTGGCCTGGAGCCTTACCAACCGAAAATTTATTTTGGTGCTCGCCCTACTAGGCCTTGGCTTGGTCATCATGGCGGGAGGTATATTGGGACTTACGTTCATCCCTTCAACTGATAATGGTGATTTTAATATTGAGCTCAATTTCCCCCAAGGATACAGTTTGGAGCAGACCAGGGAGCGAGCTCTTGAAGCCCAAGCCTTGGTAAGCTCGCATGTGCCAGAGATTGAATCAATCATACTGTTCTCCGGGCAAGGAACTGGATTCGGCTTTTCATCACCCAACCAAGCAAACATCCGAGTGGTGCTGGTTCCAACAAAGGAACGAAAGCGAAGTATTCACGAGATTATCAATGAGGTGCAGTATTTGCTCTCCTCCTCCGTCGTCGATGCCACAGTCAATACCACTAATGGTGGTTTTGATGCCCTGGTTGGGTATATATCTGGTGGTGGCGGCTATGGACTGAAGCTTGTCGGTGAGAATATGGAAATCCTATATGAGACAGCAGAATCACTGAGGGTGAAACTCCAAGAAGATCCAGAGGTCCTCGTTGCCAGTATCGATACCAGTTATGATGCGAATACCCTGGTCATGGATATGTCCCACCAGCTTATGAGCAACCTTGGGGTTAACAGCAGCGAAGCAGGACTGACCGCCAGTCTCCTGTTCCAGGGGATGGAAGTGGGGGATCTTACCAATACAGAGGGAGAGCGATATCCGATCAGGCTGGAGTCAGACCTGAAGAACCTCCCCATTACCAGCTCTACCCTTCTCTCTGCACAAGTACCAGCATCCACTGGAGAGCTCATCAGCTTTGCCAGCTTGGCAGAGCTGAGAAAAGAGCGGGCAGTAAGCCGTATCGTCCGCGAGGATAGAGAGAAAACCGTAACCGTCTCTGCAACTCTTGTCAGTGAAGATACCAAAGGGGTGTCCTCAAGAATGCAGGACTATCTTGACGAGCACCCGCTACCTGAAGGGGTTAAGACAGCAAGTGGCGGGTTGATGGAACTCATAACAGACTCCATTAAACCGATGGCCACCGCTCTCGCTATCGCTGTCTTCCTCGTGTACACCGTAATGGTCATCCAG
>JAOZIG010000228.1 GCA_026014515.1 Candidatus Bathyarchaeota archaeon
GGGTAATTCGTCCCGCTCGACCAGACTACAAGAATGTCGGTGAAGCAGTAAGAGAAAAGATTGACATTTCAAAGTCTGATCCTAGTCAGGTTCACCTATTACAGCGCGAAAAGCATTCTGATATGTACTTCAAGGGTGGTGAGAGGTGGCTGTTTTACAAAGATAAGTTGAAGGAGATAGATGGGCAGCTGATTTCAGGAGAACCACTTACAAATCTTTGGACAGATATTCTCTCCAATAACTTACACAATGAGGGAGGGGTTTCTTTTCCGAAAGGTAAAAAGCCAGAAGGCTTAATCAGGAGAGTATTCGAACTATCTACATCACCTGGGGATTTAGTTTTGGATTCCTTTTTAGGGTCAGGGACGACTGCTGCTGTAGCTCATAAGTTAGGTAGGAAATACATAGGTGTAGAGCGAGGAGACCATGCGTTATCTCATTGCGCGCCTCGGCTCCGGGGTGTTGTAGATGGTGAATAATCTGGCATTTCAAAGAACATAAAATGGCAAGGGGGAAGTGGTTTTCGGTTTTATAGATTAGGTGTTCCAGTCTTCAATGATGACGGCACGATAAACGAAGCTATAAGGTTTGAAATTCTCGCTTCTCACGTTTGGTTTTGTGAAACTAGGACTTCTCTTAACGTGAAGTCGGCTTCACCATTGCTGGGTATCCATAAGGGCGTAGCTTACTACCTGCTATTTAATGGGATCTTGGGTGACAAGCGCCCTCAGGGTGGAAATGTATTGACAAGTAAAGTGTTTAAGGAACTACCACCTCATGATGGTCCTAAGGTGATCTATGGTGAGACATCACGGTTTGGTTCCGAGAGACTTAAAGCTGAACAGATCACATTTAAGCAGATTCCTTACGATATTAAGGCTAGGTGATTGTTATGCAATTAAAGGACTATCAGGAGAAAACATTAGGCGCTTTGAAGACCTATCTAGATACTGCACGACTTGGCGATCCTAAG
Source organism: Candidatus Bathyarchaeota archaeon (assembly GCA_026014515.1). GTDB lineage: Archaea > Thermoproteota > Bathyarchaeia > TCS64 > TCS64 > RBG-16-57-9. The sequence goes on from JAOZIG010000228.1 coordinate 974, forward strand.
AAGGCATTTGAAGACTGCTTACGTGCTGAGGGAACATATAGAAAAGATACATACGGCCCACTTCAGAATCCGCTTGAGTCAGTGCCTTATGTTTGCCTGCGCTTACCTACTGGCGGGGGCAAGACCATTCTTGCATCACATACCATTCATGTCGCAGCGCGATCTTACCTTGAGCAGGACTTCCCGGTCGTGCTTTGGATGGTGCCTACTAACATCATTAGACAGCAGACAGTGGAGGCTTTAAAGAATCCCCATCACCCTTATCGCCAAGCCATTGATGATGAGTTTGATGGTCGGGTTTCAGTTTTTGATGTCGCTGATATAGAGCAGATTAG
>JAOZIG010000533.1 GCA_026014515.1 Candidatus Bathyarchaeota archaeon
GACGCTTCCTGCCTTACCTGATACCTTGAATGGTAATGTGTGTCCTTCGCCACAGTCGCATTCCCAGCTTCCACATCCTCTACGGATTGGATACAGGTTCATCTTAGCGAGTCTAATGCCTTTCTCTATGGCGTTTCTTACTCGCTGCGCTTTACCTAAACCGACTCCGATTAAGCCGTTCTCGTTGCCTACAGCAACAAGCGCTGTGAATCGGCTGCTCTCACCTGCGTCTGTCTGTTTCTGGACTAGACTGATGTTTATTACATCATCCTTTAGGTCCGGCACCAAAGCGTCAATTATCTCGACTTCTTTGATCTTGTAGCCCTCTTCGAATATCTCGTATATACTGGATATCTGACCGTCTAGGACCATTTTTCCTAGCTCAGTCTTTGGCACCCAGTTATCGAGAGGGTTTTCTCGTCTTCTACTCAACGCTGTTCTCCTCTATGCGTGTTTTGACCTCATCGAAGTGGCTTGGAAGTGCCTCAGGTCTTAGTCCACGACGAAGATAGACTGAGAACCTTCTCTCGTACTCGATAGGGTCTTCTATGTTTTCAGCGAACTCTGCGATCATCTCACCGTTCATGGCTTCTGATGATGGCACAACATCGCTGTCAACTGGTATGTATAGTCCGGCATCGTTTGCTCCCTGAACAACCGCGAATATCTTGTTCCCGGTGGTGACTCTTTTGAGTCCCATGTCTAGGTTTGCTTCCTCGATACCTTCCGCGAGGGCTTTCTTACCAGCCAGATACCCGATTAGGTATGCTGCTGGGATGTTCTTACCGCTTGCCTTCCAACCAAAGCCCTTGAGCTCATGGCTTGAAGCATTAGCTAGAACATAGTCACCCTCTATCTCGGATTTTGTTACTTGGACAACTATTCCTTTGTTGCTAATTCGTACCACGAAGCGGGGATGCTCGGATGTAGCAAGAATTATCCTCGCTGCATAATCCGTTTTCTTCTCCCTACGTCTACGATATGGTACTCGGTAGCTTGGTCCTTTAGCCAAAGGTACGCCTCCTTAGATTTTTATCATTGATATAGCGGTCTAGTTCTGCTACGCTCCTGAACTCTCCGCCCTTTGCTTTACGGTACAGGCTTCGGTATGTGCTTACATTGATTACACGTCGCTCCCTTAGGTTGGCGAGGTGTTTTCTCTGAGCCCTAATCCTGCTCATCCACCGTGTCTTCTTGCTTACTACAGCGTACTTCTTACCCTTCTTGCTACCGGGGCCTACTCTTCTACCCTTCTTCTTTTTCTCAGCCAGTACGCGTGCGCGTCCACGGCTTTGACTGTTTTCGGGTAGTGCTTTAATGGCTTTATCCCTGATGAGACCACGTATCTCTTCACGGGTAATCGCCATGCTTACCTCATCGGCTCGCTCTGGGTCAATCCATACCCTGTTTATGCCACAGTCGAGGACGGCTGCTGCTAGTTTACGTTGACTTGTAAGATTCATTCTTCATCTTCCTCCACGTCTTCGTCCTCTTCTTCATCCTCGTCCTCATCATCAAGGTCCTCGAACTCTTCTTCATCTTCTAGATCTTCGAAGTCTCCTTCTTCTTCCTCGACGCTTGGGTTGAGTATCCGAATTTTCAGCTCCTCGGCTTTCTCCAATATGGCTTCGCGTTTTCTGCCGCCTACTGTGCCGCCGATTCTGGCGACCTGTGTCTCAGGATCTATTTTTGCTAGATCTGCTGTGTTCCAGATCATAACTTCCTCTAGCCCTGATGCGTGCAGTCCACGAACCGCTGCTGGTCCCCTGTATCCGACTTTTACGGATTTAGGCCATCCCTGTAGCTCGGTTCGCATCTTATTGTCGATGCCTTTTGGCTTTCTCCACTGGTCTTTGATTCTTACGAATCGCCATGACTCGAATCGTTTGAAGTGGGGACGTTTTTTACTGATGTTTTTCCTAACTTTTAGTAGTCTTTTCTTCTCTGTTTCGTTCATTTTCCTCACTCCTTCTGGTACACATAGATACCGTCCAAGAACTTACGTAGGTCCTTGTTCCGTATATGTGTCGATTGTTGAATGTTTGCTGCGGTCTGTGCGACGGCTTCGATATCGTTTCCTGTAACTATGATATCGTCTCCCTCTATCTTGACCTGCACATTTGGTTGTATCTTGGCGATTCTTGGGCTTCTTTCACCAACAAAGTTGTTGATGACTAGCCTGTTTCCTTGAACATTGATTGTCATTGGGAAGTGTATGAATACTATCTTGAGTTTGTACGTGAATCCATCTGTCACACCCTTGATCATGTTCTTAACATGACTTCCGATGGTGTTGACGAGGGATGCCTGTTTCTTTCTGGGGTTCTCGACCCAGATCCTCAGGGTATTCTCCCCGTAATCAAGGTTCAGCTTTGCATGACCGAAGTCTCTTGATACGGTCCCATTGGTTCCTGTGACTGCAACCTTATGCCCATCTAGGGTCAGGTTTACTCCGTCAGGTACCTCAATGTTGTTCTCTACGATTTGAACAGTCACTTTTTTTCACCTAATATACGTAAGCCAGCACTACGCCGCCTACGTTTTCTTCCTTTGCTTGGACATGGTCCATTACGCCCTTTGGGGTAGAAAGAATAACCATTCCTAGGTTTCTGCTTGGTAGGAACCTTTTCTCCCATTTCTCCATCTCGGAGACACGGGTCTTGTACCTTGGCCTCACGGCTTCGGTCTCGTTGATCCTACCGAATAGCTGAACCCTGAACTTGCCCTGCCTTCCGTCGTCGATGAACTCGATCTCTCCAATGTATCCTTTGGACTGGATGAGACGAAGTACACGACCAACTAGGCCTGACGCGGGTGTGATTATACACTCGGTTTTCCTTCTTCCTTCATGGGACATTATTGTGTTTAACGCGTTAACGAGTGGGTCCATTCATATCACCTATATTTCTTGAAGCCCATCTGCTCCGCTACCTCTCGGAAACACTGCCTGCATAGGTTGATGCCGTAGCGTCTGATTAGGCCATCTCGTGTGCCGCATCTTACGCATCCTCGGCTTCCCTTGCCGTAGTCTCTTTCCTTGGGTTTTAGTTGGTTGCTCATTTACTCAAGCCCCATTTTTACATCATAAGTCTCTGAGATAAACTCCCGTGCCTCTTCTGGAGTGATACGGTGGCTTGTCCCGACTTTTGAACGTGCTCTCTTTCTTCGGCTAACCCTGTAGCCTGCTCTTTCAAGGGCTACCGCGACATCCATACCGATGATCCCCATCTGTGGGTCATATCGTGTACCGGGGATGTCAATGTGCTCCTTGATACCGAACGCGAAGTTACCATCCTTATCAAAGCTCCTTGGGTTCAACTCGTGCCTTATGGCTGTGAACGCCTTCTGTAGGAACTTGTCAGCTTTCTCTCCTCTGAGAGTAACTGCACATGCCATGGGTTCTCCTTTCCTAAGTCCCCAAGGCCTGATAGAGCTCTTTGCTGGCCTCTGGTTCGGTGCTTGACCTGTTACAGATTCTAGGATCTGCATCGCATTGCTGAGTGGCTGTCCGCTCTGCCCAACACTGATGTTGACCACGACTTTACCGATCTTGATCTCTTTCATTGGGTTTTCGGACATTAGGCTTCCTCCGCTTCTTCAAGTTTGATGACTGGAGAGTTTGATCCTATAACGAATAGGTAGTTTGCTAGTGTTCTGATATCGTCTCCTTCAGGTGTCCTGATGGTAGCTGTCTTCTTCCAGCCGGGTTCAGGTCCTAGGCCGATGAGGGTTCCTCTTGCGCCTTGGCTTCTTCCACCTGTGATGATTACTTGCTGCATCTCCTTGAACTCGATACTGTCCTGTATCTCCTTCTCAGGTACCTTGATCTTCAGTACATCATTGACCTTGTAGTTGTCTTGCTCTGTTTTTACTACGATGTTTGATCCATCGTGTAGGTTGAGCTGTGTTTTTCCGTTTCTCTGGGTCTGCTTGTCTGTGATCCTGTATAGTTTGAACTGTGCTTCCTCTGCTGTAATTGGCAGTAGTTTTAGTTTTCCGCCGTGATCTGGTAGTATTCTAAAGTATTCCTGTGTGTCTGGGATCTGTATAACGTCCATCAAACCTACTGGGAATGCCTTCTTTGTACGTGGTTTACCGTCTACTAGCATCTTTCTGTTTGTTAGTATTGTCTTTGCTTCGCTTGCTGATTTTGCGTATTTGAGTTCGTCTCTTAGTAGTATTGAGGTTGGGATACTGTTTTCCATGTTATGTGGTCCTGGTATAGTCCTAACTGTCCAAACTCCACCCTTCCTATGTATTGGCCAGTGGGCAGGGCTCTGGTGACGTTTTAGGTGTCTTGTTGGTCCTTTCTTTCCCATTTTTACTCCTCCGTGCTGAAGCTTTTACGCTCCAAGGTTTTTCTTCTCCATTGATCGTTTAGGTTGAGACGTGTTATCATGACGTTTTCAGGTTTGATAGGAATCTGAACTGTTGAGCCGTCCATTCTTGTCCTTGTGACGCCTTCAACATAGAGTCTACAGTCTTTGACGTCTACTCTGAGTACACGTCCTTCTGATAGTTTTCTGTCGCCTTTTGTGATTGAAACCGTATCATCCTGTACTATGGGCATGCTTCGTGTTCCGTGTTCTGCTCTTAGACTTGGTGATAGTGGTGCTGAGAGATATCTTCTCTTCAAGTGGTTAGGTGCAGTGTATCTCCGTTTCCTTGATGTTGATGGTTTAGTAACGCTTTGCTTCATTTAGACTACCATCCTCGCCATGTTGCCTATTCTTGCCCAACGCTCTACTGCTTCCCTTGCAACTGGGCCCTTGATGTCTGAGCCTCTTAGTGTGCCTTCTGGGGTTAGTATTACTGCTGCGTTGTCCTCGAATTGTATTCTTGAGCCATCCTGTCTCTGGAATGGTCTTCTCTGGCGTACAATTACCGCGTTGAAAAGTTGTCGCCTCATCTCAGGTGTGCCTTCACGGCATGATACCATCACTAGGTCGCCTATTCCTGCGCTTGGCAGTCTGCGTCTTCTACCTTTGTATCCTATCATCTGGATGATCTTGAGGCGTCTTGCTCCGGTATTATCCGCGCAGTTAATGACGCTACCAATGGTGAGACCACCGCTGGTCTTCCGCCTTGGTAGAATCCTACGCTTAATCCTTTTCGACAAGTTTAAGCCTCCTTAATTATCTCCACTACAACGAAGGATTTTGTTTTACTGAGTGGCCTGCACTCTGCTATCCTTACGATGTCGCCTACTTTGATTGGTAGGCATGGTGTTGTGTGTGCTGTAATCCGGCTTCTCATGCGAGCGTATCTCTCGTATTTCTTATCATACCTAGTGTAGCTTAGCTGTACTACGCATGATTTCTGCATACGAGTGCTAACGACAGTAGCCTCTAGGGTCCTTCCTCTCACGGCTAGTGAGCCGTGGAAAGGACAGTCTTCCTCGCTGCATTCAAGCTCGGGTTTTTTAAGAGTCATCAATTTTTGTTGTCCCTTTACCATTTCTTTTTGGACTGTTTTTTAACCCGGTCCTCGGGTCTTCCTATGAGGTGTTTACCCTCAACTTTGACGGCTACACCGTCGAGGAGGAACTTGAAGACGGCGTCTTTTTTCGCGATCCTGTAGGTTCCTGTGCCTCTGATGACGAGCATGTTTTTTGTCTCGTCTATCACTTTTCCCCTGATGTGGACGTTCCCGGGGTTGCTATCTTGTAGCACCTGGGTGTCCAGCCCTATGAGTTCGTGTCGGAGTATGTTCTCTGGTTCAGGGGGAACCAGTGTGGTTACTCCTCCTCGTTGATTACGGTCAAGATGCGTGCGATGGTTTTTTTGAGGACGTGTGTTCGTCCAGGGTTTTCAATGGCACCGCCTGCCTTGATCATTGTTTGTAGTTTTGTTAGTTCTGTTCTGAGTTCTTGGAGTTTCTCTTCTCTGTCCTCGGTGGACATTTCACGAATCTCACTCATTCTTAGGATTGGCATTACTGCGTTTCCTCCTCAGGTTCTGGCTTTTTCTCGGCTTCTTCCTGCTCCTCCGCCTCGGGCAAAGGCTCGGGTGCTGGTTCTGCTTCTGCTTCCTGTGGCTCAGCTACTACCTCTGGTTCAGGTGGGACTTCTTCTGGTTCAGGGGTTTCTTTTGCTGGTTCTGCCTCCGGTTCCTCCACTGGTGTCTCCTCAACAGGTTCTGGTGTCTCAAGCACTTCTTCTGTTTCAGTTTCAACCATTGGCTCGGGTTCTGGTGTCTCCTCTTCTACGGGTACGGCTTCAACTGGCTCCTCAATTACTTCAGTTGCCTCTTCTGGAGCGGCTTCCTCTGTCTTGGGAACTTCAATTGTTGCTTCTTCTGTTGCTTCACCGGTTTCCAGTACTGGTTCTTCAACAGGTGCTTCCTCTGTTACCTCTGGTTCAGTGACCACAGGTTCTATTGGTAGCTGGTACTCGATCTCTGGTAGCTGTGATAGGTCTACCTTGTCTGGGAACTTTGCGTCTGGTGATACGATGTTTACCGTTACACCGAGAACGCCTCTCTTCATCTTTACGTGAAGCGTTGCCGTCTTTACGTATCGTAGAGCTGGGTCTCCTGACTTGGGGACATATCCTTCAACGACTTTCTCGAATCTTGACCTAGCACTTCTGAGTGGGCCCTTGAGGATGATCTCGCATCCAAGTGCTCCGCTCTCCATGATTCGGTTGAGGCTCCAGAAGACTGCTCTCCTGAAGTGGACTCCTCTTTCGAGTGCGTTTGCTACTCTTGAGGCCATGATCATTGGGTTAAGCTCAGGAACCTCGACCTCGATTACAGTGATCTGCGGGTTAGGCAGTCCAAGCTGTGTCTCGAGTTTCTCGCTGGCTTCCTTGATGGCTCTTCCTCTTTTACCGATTACTCGGCCTGGCCTCATTGCGAATAGGTTTATCTGGGCGCCTAGTGGTGTCTTTGTTAGTTGAATTCCACCGTATCCGGCTTGTTCGTATTCTTCTGCAAGAAGCTCGTCTACTTTGACGCGCTCAATGCTGTCTTTAATGATTCGCCTGACTACTGACATTAGAATTCCTCAACTGCGACCTCAATATGGGTCAAGTGTTTGTAGTATGGTGACGCCCTTCCAAAAGCCCTAGGGATAAATTTCCGTATGACTCTGCCACGGTGTGCAGCCATGTGAACTATTTTGAGTCTGTCTGCGTATAAGCCCTTAAACTCGGCGTTAGCCTCCACTGAGTCCAAGATTTTCAGTATCTCTCCGGCTGCCTTCTCAGGGAACCGACCCGCATCGTGACCCTCCAGTTGTTTTCTGTGGCCCACTTTACCTCGGTATCGGTAGTATGGTACTGCTTGTTTTTTGTCGATTACGTCGTTTAGGAATGTCTTCGCTTGTTCTAGCTTCATTCCTTTGATGTGATTACAGATTTCTCTAGCTGTTTTTGGCTTAATTCTGAGATCCCTACCGCTGGCTATAGCGGTTTTATCTGGGTCTAGCCCTTGTACTGAATATTTCCATGATGGCATATACGCACCGTTCGCCTACCTTGAATCGTGTCTTAATATAAAAACGTTATTCATGGTATGTATTCTAATAGTATTCTAGTTACAAGGTTCTTACAATAATGATAAAATAATTCCATCACGAAAAAATGCCACTTATTCTATGCAAAACATAGTATGCTGTATTCTAGCTGGATGTTATTATGATTAAAAAATTTGTAAAAAAGATAGTAGAAGAACTACTTGAGTGGGATGTACATGCTGCTTCTTGATGCACCGATACCTGGACGTCCGTGACGTACTGGTGTGATGCTGACTGCGTATTCTCCGAGATAGTGACCCATCATCTTTTGGGTGATGGTGATCTCTTTGAACTCTTTTCCAGTGTAGCAGTGAATTGTCTTCCCAAGCATCTCAGGCATGATAACAAGGTCCCTTGCATGGGTCCTTACTGGTTTGCCGTCGTCCTTGCGGAGTTTCTCAAGCACTATACGCTGTTCTTGGCTGAGTCCTCGTTTCAGGCTTCTCCTCATCCTTGAGGGGAGCATCCTGATGAACTCATCCATGGACATTGCCTGTAGTTCCTCGATGGTTTTTCCACGATAGTTAAAGTCCTTGGGCATATTGTTTCACCTAAATAGAAAAGGGGTTTTAAACCCTTAGTTTCTCCTCCTCTGTCGTTTACCGCTGATGCGGGCTGCGATTAGGCCAACCTTTGCGCCTGGAGGTGCATGTCTGCTGACTGTCGTTGATTTACCTGGTCTCCTGTGGCGACCTCCACCGTGGGGGTGCATCGCCGCAGGCATCTTTACGCCGTGTGCTGTCGGATATTTGTGTCCTTTTGCGCGTTTCTTGTGTAATTTCTGACCGGCTGTCATGAAGGGTTTTTCTCTTCTTCCGCCGCCGCTGATGATTCCTAGTGTTGCGCGTGAATTGCTGTTTATGCGTACTGTTCGTTTACTTGGTAGTCTGATAGTTGTCTCGCCTGCAGTGTGTGCTATTACAGTGGCGAATGCTCCGCTTGCTCTGGCGATCTTGCCTCCGTCTCCTGGACGTAGCTCGATGTTACATACCATGGTTCCCTCTGGGATGCTTCCCAAGGGTAGTACGTTTCCTAGCTTTAGTGGTGCTTCTTTTCCTACGTGTATCTCCTGATTTAGCGCTGTTCCTTCTACTGCTGTAGCGTAGAAGCCTTGTCCTTGTCCGAATTCTATGTATGCGAGTGGGGCCCCTCTTCCTGGTTCATGTGTAAGGTCCTTGATGTAGCCCTGTTGGACTTCATCAGACTTTTTAGGGTATTTTGCTGGGGCGATCTTGTTCATCTTCGCGGCCTTGAACTGGTGTCCGCCGCGTCCTCTTCGCTGTACTCTTACTTTCTTACCCATCTCATCTCACCTATAGGATTCCTAGACGTATGGCGACGTCTGATGCGTCGTATGCGTCTGCTAGTTTGACGAAGGCTTTCTTGTCGCCTTTTCTGGTGATTAGTGTGTTTACCTTGGTGGCTTCTACTTCGTAGAGTTCCTTGACCGCTGCTTTGATATCGTCTTTGGTTGCCCTTCTGTCAACGATGAAGACGAGTTTGTTCTCGTTTTCGATCATGTTGACGCTGCGCTCAGTCATCATCGGGTACTTAATTACTTTATGTGACTCCATGATTACTCCATCCATACCTCATCTAGTTGTTCAAAGGCTGACTGTGTCCATATGACCAGTCTTCCTGGATGTGCGCCGGGTGCGAGAAGCTCTGCGTTCAAGCCGTAGACGTCTGTGACTTCTACGCCTGTGAGGTTTCTCGCTGCGTATCCTATTCCGTTATCTTCACCCACGACGATGAGGGGGCCTTTTCCTTTCTTGTACTTGCGTCCTCTCATTTTTCCTTTACCTGCCCTGATCTTGCCTCTGTCTGCGCGTTCTACGTCGCTCCAGATGTTCAAGGCTAGTAGGAATTCTTTTACGTCTCGGGTCTTATCGAGGGTTTCTAGTTCGTTGCTGACTACAATTGGCAGCTGTTCTACGTTTTGGACCTTGTGTCCACGTTTGACTACGAGTTCCTTTACAGCCGAAGCTGCTATTCCCGACCTAATAGCGTACCTTTTTTCTTTCTTGTTGATACGCTTAACGATGCCTTT
>JAOZIG010000415.1 GCA_026014515.1 Candidatus Bathyarchaeota archaeon
CTGGCAGAGCAGCGGTGGACTCATCGGTAAAGGGCTGGTGTGGCCAACCATGTCGGAGAGCAACAAGAAGAAATTTGTTTCAGAGCCGAGAAACAACGTGTATCTGGCTGAGGATGGCGAACCGGTGCAGGTCAGGTATCGCATAAGAGTTGTCGAAGGGCTGGGGGCTGATTGGCAGAACGTATCTGATACTTTTAGCTCAACACTTCTTTACTACAATACCAGTAACTATGTGACTCCGAAAGGATCTTTATCTAGTGTATCTTCTGACTTTAAAACTGGTGTTACGTATCCCCTGTTTTATGCAAATGGTAGGACTGAGGTTGTTAATAATGAGATTGGATCGTTTAAAACACAAGATAACTACACGACACAATCAAATGTTGCATACAAAGGACTCTGCTTTGCCCTCCCGATTGGCCTAGTAAGTCGCAGGAATCAGGGAGCATTTCATAATGTGTTTAATCCAAATGGCTGCAACAGGATAAAGCAGGAATCTAGTACGTCTGGGTCATCTTGGTATGTGTCTCTCGCTACACTTTTAACGTCTACTGCCGAGTGTTTTTCAGTCCTTCCTGATATTGATTACGGGGCGATAGCGTCAACATCCACTTCAGGACGGCCAGACAACAAGAGGTATGATGCCATCTACGAGTCTGACGTGCTGGATTTACGGTCGAGCGCACACAAGGTTGACCTTCAGCGTACCCTTGATCGTGAGTTTAACCGTGGCGTTGCTGGGGAGATCAGGGGTTGGGAGAAACAGTGGAAGTTCACTGAGGTAGCAACACAGCTTTCAACTAACGCAGGGTCTCATGCAGTAAATGTTCTAGGTGACTATTCAGTTGGTGATTTAGCTTCAGCGGTAGATATGACAACAGGTGTCTGGCTGTTTAAGAATCAAGTCATTACTGGCGTTTCTGCTGGTGTGTCAATAACTGTTGATGGTCCTGTTTTTGTTCGTACCATCGGTCATGAGGTTGCTATATCAGCAGGTAAACTAATTGGATCAAAAGAACTTCTCCACTGTGACATCATCGGTGATCCAGCGAATTACCCTAGCGAATGGCTTACTAATGGCGTCTTTGGTACTCCGCTGCTCGTGGGTGAATCTGGGGAGAATTTAATACCGGATGGGACGAGCAAAGAGTTTAAACTTAGTCGGAAGTGTAAAGAATCAGTTCTTGTGCTCTACTCAACCGACTCAGGAGTTACTTGGAGCACAACAACAACTTGGGATAGCTATTTAGAGGGCAGCACAAACAGCAGAACTATCACCTTGCCTACTGGTGATCTGTACCTGTT
>JAOZIG010000057.1 GCA_026014515.1 Candidatus Bathyarchaeota archaeon
ACCACGCTGTACGATCAGTATGGTGGAGTCATCAACAGAACTTGCGTCGGTGAGCTCAGAAATCTTTTTACTAGGCATCTAATTTCCTCCCTATATTATCTCAATAGTGTCGCCAGATTCTGTTACTAAGACATCGCCAGATTCAGTGGTCACCCAAGTCTCTGGTTCTGTATATTCTATAATTGGATACGTTCCATATGCTGCATACTTATTGACTGCAGCTTCAACTTCTTCGTGTGTGAATCTGCCGCCCCACTTCTTAAGTACAGTCTTTGGTATCTTGACTACATATACGCCGTTGGATTGGTATGCTATTCCATCCCAGGATGCTATATCCCAGAAGTGATCCATTGTTGATTTCATTTCCTTTTTGATAGACTGTGGCAGGTTTTCTTTAAGTCCGCCGCCTCTGCTTCTTGTATCAAGTGCTATGGTGTCATTGGCAGTGGTGCTTTCTTGCACTTGTACTACTCCAAGGATAAGCGCTTCTGGATGTTGATATTTGATCCTTGCCATCTCAGATGATCCGAAGCAGTGTCTTATGCAATGTGGCCTATTTGTTATAGCTCCTGTTTGGTTGTCTATCTCTTTGCTTGGAAGAAGGTATATGTATATCATGTCTCCTATTAGTTTAGAGCTTGGAAGAAGCTTATTAATAAGAGTATCATTGGCTGTGTCCACCGCCGGTATGACCGATTGGTGTCCTTCAGATGGGTTAAGATCAAGATAATGATATGTAGTCCCGTCCCAGTATCCTTTATACTCTATGAACTCTTCGTAGTAGGAATATGATACGTAAATCTCATCTGTGAAATCTATACTCTCTGTGAGGTAGATCCTTCCGTTTTCAAAATCGATCTCCAGCGGAGTGAGTACCTCGTCGTCGAAATACGTATAGTCCGCATAGACATTCGCGTTGATCGGTGAGAGGAATGTAACGACTCCATTTCTGTAGTCGATCGTATACCATGACGGTGGTATTGTAACAAACTGTCCGTCTTGGAACAGGAAGATCTTTGGTTCAACATCGTCTCTTGTGGCAATATTCCTGTGAGCGAGTATGAATGTTACAGAGTCTGACTGCTTTAAAAGCAATTCAGCCTTGACCATATTGTGCGCATACTTGCGTCTGACGATTTGCATGTTCTTACACTGATAATCAGCAGACACTCTTGTATAGGTTTCCATTTCAGTTGGAGTACCCTCATCGTCGTATATTTCACCGAACTCGTAGAGGAATTCTATGGATCCATTTTTATAGTCTATGGTGTAGAGAGCCGGGTCTATAAGTACGAATGAATC
>JAOZIG010000412.1 GCA_026014515.1 Candidatus Bathyarchaeota archaeon
GCCAGACGTTTGTAAGATTTGTAACGTTCCCCTGCAAATCTTTCGGCTCCTGTAAAGAGTAAATCAGCAGTTTCCGGGAAGGTTTGAAGTAATGAGGTAAAGCGTACTTCGGACATGATAAAGTCTCTGAATGAAGCGCTTGGCTCTTTGGAGTCCAAGATGAATGGTTTTTCACCTTTCTCCAAGAGGTCCGGATTGTAATGATACAGGTGCCAATATCCAGCCTCAACAGCTCTCTTCGCTTGGGTGATACTGGTAGACATACCTGATTTAATACCGTGGTTAATACAAGGTGCATAAGCGATAATCAAAGATGGTCCTTTATATGCCTCAGCTTCTTGGAATACCTTCATCGCTTGAGTCAAACTAGCACCCAGCGCTATCTGTGCAACATAGACATATCCATAGCTCATCGCCATCATGCCAAGGTCTTTTTTACGAACCTGTTTCCCTGCTGCTTGGAATTTTGCTACAGCAGCACGCGGCGTAGACTTCGATGATTGTCCGCCTGTGTTGGAATAAACCTCTGTATCTACGACCAAGACATTAATATCATCACCGGAGGCAAGTACATGGTCCAAACCACCGAAGCCGATATCATACGCCCAGCCATCTCCACCGAAGATCCACTGAGATTTCTTAACCAGATGTTCTCTCTTCTCCCAGATGCTCTCCAACAGAGGGTTAGACTTTGGATCTACTTTGCTGAATGCATCCAATACTTTTTTACTAGCCACTTTGGAAGCTTCTCCATCATATATGCTGCTAATCCACTCTTCAAACGCAGCTTTTAGCTCAGCAGGAATATCCAGTTTCAAAGCTTCTGTCATATCTTCACCGATCTTGACGCGAAGATGTTGAACTCCGAGATACATTCCATATCCAAACTCTGCATTGTCTTCAAACAAGGAGTTGGCCCAAGTAGGTCCTTGACCTTTTTTGTTGGTGCAGTAAGGAACTGAAGGTGCACTTCCACCCCAGATAGAGGTACAGCCGGTTGCATTGGCGATCATCATCCGATCTCCAAATAGCTGGGTAAGGATCTTCACATAAGGAGTCTCCCCACAACCTGCGCAAGCACCGCTGAACTCCAGATAAGGAGGTAAGAACTGGCTGTTCTTTACGGTAAATTTATTGGAAATTCTCTCATCTTTATCCGATACTGTCAAAGCATAATCCCAAAGTGGAGCTTGCTCCTCAGTAAGCGTAGCTGCTGGTTTCATAACAAGCGCCTTTTGTTTTGATGGGCAGATCTCGACGCAGTTACCACAGCCGGTGCAATCTAGCGGGCTAACTTGTAT
>JAOZIG010000274.1:0-760 GCA_026014515.1 Candidatus Bathyarchaeota archaeon
TGAAATCTTTCCGTGATCCTTTCGGTTTCGTGTTTAATTTATGGGAAGTCTAAGGGCATTTTCTTAGATAGTGGGCTTCTGGTAATGGGATCGATTAAAACATAGACAGACATATTTCTGGGTGTGACTGAGCAGACCCTCCACGAGCAACTCAAGGACTATTACGCTAAGGAGACTGGCGCTATAGAGTCGCCTCTTGGAGACTATAGGGTTGATGTGGTTAGAGGTGATTTGCTTATTGAGATCCAGACCCGTAGCTTTAGCAGCATACGGGATAAGCTCAGGGACCTTGTTGGTAATCACAGGATACGACTTGTTCACCCTATTGCCTACCAGAAATGGATAATCAGACTAGACAAAACGGGAAAACAGGTTCAGAGACGCAAAAGCCCAAAGAAGGGAAGAGTCGAAGAGATATTCTATGAGCTTGTCTACATGCCAAAGCTGTTGGGTAACTCGAATTTTGAACTTGAGGTAGTCATGGTTGATCTTGATGAATACTGGATTGATGACGGGAAGGGTAGCTGGAGGCGAAGACGTTGGAGTATCCACGATAAACGGATGCTGGAGCTCAGGGAACGTCATCTTTTCGCTAGCCCCGAGGACTTTAAGAAATTATTACCTGAGAGTCTTCCAACGGAGTTTACCTCCCGGATGGTCGCCAAAGAGACTGGATTAAACATCAGGGTTAGCCAGAAGATGCTTTATTGTTTGTCAAAGATTGTCAGAAACTTCAATACCATGTGAATTAACCACTGCA
>JAOZIG010000274.1:770-9512 GCA_026014515.1 Candidatus Bathyarchaeota archaeon
GGGTGTCGTAGAGAGAAATGGGAAGAAAGGCAGAGCATACCTGTATAGAATTGCTTAGCGTTCTCTGATTGGGTTCGTTAAGCTGATGATGCTGTTACTGCCTGCGACACCGGGTAGACTGTTGATGCGTAACAGTATCTCTTGAAGGTGGCTGGGTTCTCGCGCAACTACCTTGAGTAACATATCCTCCTCGCCATCAGTATAGTGCCCCTCGATTACCTCATCGATTAGGTGAATTTTCTCGATGAACTCGTTAGTGCAGCACAGAGGATAATGCAGTTTGAGGTTTATGAAGGCGGTTAATGGTAGCCCCAGTCGCGCATAATTGAGAAGAGGACGATAGCCTAGTATGATTCCTTCTTGCTCCATTTTTGTGAGCCTGTCTTTGATACTGGGGCTGCTGAGCCCAATTTCCTCTGAGATATGGCTCAGGGGTGTTCGCGCATCTTTTTTTAGTATCTCGATTATTTTCTTGTTCATCTCGTCCATAGACCTTACCTTCTAAGGCTTTCTAATCAACCCAGACCCTTATAGCCTAATAAATTTAAGTAAAATATTGTTTTTTCTTTGTTTTCTTATTGATGTTATTTATTTTTCCTCATATTATTAGAGATGTTGACCGATATGTCAAAGAAAGAAGAAAGCTGCTGCGAAAAACAAGAACCCTGTTGCGAACAGTCTGAGCCATGCTGTGAATCCGATGAGGAAAAAACAAAGAAAGCCTTTGGTGACTGCTGCTAAACAGTGAGCTTGAAAAATTACTAGGACCCCTTCACGGGTCATATTTTCTATCCTATACAGAGAGATCAGAGTCATATTGAAGGGTTTCAAGTGCAGTCAGATATTTCACCTCCTAATGTACAATGTTATCAAACTAAGCAGACAACGTGGGAAAAACCGCTAAAAACTGTGTTCTAAGGCGGAAAAATCCTAAATAATAATCCAGATTAAAAATAACTGGTGCTCTAGCACGTCAGATACACCATGGGAAGACCTGAAAAACAGCGATTACCGCGCTCTCATAATGGAGGCTAAAAAACAGCTTGAGAGCTTCGACGCTCAGATCGAAGGCATCCACAGGATAAGCAACGTAATACTCATCAAGAAGAGCCAGAACGAGCTCTATAAAGTAACAGAAGACTTGCCTCTAGAAATGAGCATCAGTCTGATGGAGATTGCTGACGGGCTTAAAGATGGTTTGATGAATATTGAACGCAGCTTAGCTAGACTTGAAGCAAGGCTAGACATGATGGAAGATAGCATCTACAAGGAAGAATACAAATAAAATAAATGGGGAGGCTTATGCCTCGAAGGTTTTGACACGCTTTTTGTAGTCGGGTGCCTCGACGTTCATCAGTGGCTCGATGGCTTCATGCATACATGCTCTGACACATGCGTGACAGTAGATGCACTGGAAACTATTCCACTCGATCTTCTTTTCCTCGGGATAGACAGTGATTGCTGCGCTTGGACAAGTCCTTTCACAGTCTTGACACTGGTCACACTTCGCCATATTGAAGTTTAGCTCCCCACGTGTACCGGGCACTGGCTCGGGTTTCTCGAAGGGATACTTCACAGTAGCTGGTTTACCGAAGAGGTTCTCGATGATGTTTCCTAGGAAGCTGGGCATCTTAGACAACCTCCTTTACATCGGTGATACGCTCAGTGCAGCTCATACACGGGTCAATGCTGTGCACGATCGCCGGGATATCAGCCACATTGTGTCCAATCAACATTCCAAGGAGTGGAGGGATGTTTGGAATCGTTGGTGTCCTGATCCTGATCCGCTCCAAGTGTATGGTACCGTTGCCCTTACCGTAGTAGAAGACCTCTCCACGGGGCTGCTCTGTCCTGTAGACTGCTTCACCGTCTGGGAACTTGTCGTTCTTTACAGCGATTGGTCCCTCAGGTAGCTGGTTCAAGGCTCGCTTGATTAGGTCGATGCTCTGGTAGCACTCGTCCAATCTTACAAGGACTCTGCCCTGTACGTCACAGCTCTCATAGACTATTGGTTTGAAGTCTAGTTCGCCGTATGCCTCGTAGCCGTTGTTCCTCATGTCCTGTGGGATTCCTGAGGCCCTGATTACAGGTCCGACTGCTCCGCTGTGGACTGCGTCTTTCTTGGGTAGTACGCCCATTCCGACGGTCTTGCTTAGGAATGCTGGGTCTTTTCTGAATACGTGTGCCCAGTCATTGATTTCCTTTGTGAGCTTGTCCATGTCCTTCTGGTAGCGGCTGATCAAGGGCTCATCCATGTCTTTGGTGACTCCGCCGATGACGGTGGTTCCCATGTGGATTCTGTGTCCGTTGGTTGCCTCGGTTAGCTCTAAGACGAGTTCACGGTCTCTCCATATCTTCATGAAGAGGCTCTCGAAACCCACCGCTTCAGCGAATAAGCCTAGCCAGAGCAAGTGGCTCTGGAGTCTAGCTATCTCCGCCCAGACGGTTCTTAGGTATTTTGCCCTGATGGGTATCTCTGTGTCTGTTAGCTTCTCGATTAGACCCGCGTAGGTCTGTCCGTGTATGATGTTGCAGATTCCACAGATTCGCTCACATAGGTATAGGTTTCTTCGGTAGTCGTTTAGCTCAGCGGCACGCTCGATGCCCCTGTGTATGTACCCGATGTTGGGTAGTACGTCAACGATTTTCTCTTCATCCACGTAGAACTGGAGCTGTACGGGCTCCGGTAGTACGGGGTGCTGTGGACCGAAGGGTATTACGGTTAGTTTAGGTTCATTACTCATTCCAGTCGCACCTCCAGCATCTTCCAGCCTCGCAAGTCGCTTTGCACTTCTCCAATAGAAGCTCGACCTCGTCGAAGCCTTTGATTCGTTCATCTGGGTCCAGTTCAGGTATCTCTGCCCTTGGAGCCTCCATGAGAGCCTCCTTGTCAACTGGACGCGCCACGAACTCTGTCATATCTGGTGTAGCGTCGCTCAAGCCCTCTCCTCCGAGGTACTTGTCGATGCTGCTCGCGGCGATTCTGCCGTCACGTAGCGCTGCGATGACGCTTGTGGGTCCGAAGACCGCGTCTCCGCCTGCCCATACGTTGTCTCGGCTTGTCTTGAGGCTTTCATCTGTCTCGATCTGTCCGTATCGGTTTACCTCAACGCCCATGCCTGCTGGCACGAGTCCGCGGTATCCGATGGCTGAGATGATGGTGTCTGCCTCTACTGTTACGCCTCTTCCCTCCATGGGCATGGGGCGTCTTCTGCCTGATTCATCTGGCTCGCCTGGGACCATGGCTTGGAAGTTGATCTTCAATGGTTTTCCGGGGATGATCTTTATCTGGCTGCTTAGGAAGTCGAAGTTGACTCCTTCCTCCATGGCTCCATGAACCTCGTGGAGGCTTGCTGGCATCTCGCCCTCTGTTCTTCTATAGAAGAGGGTTACATCGTCTGCGCCTAGGCGTACTGCGGTTCTTGCTGCGTCCATGGCGCTGTTTCCGCCGCCGATGACTATCACTCGGCTGCCTATTGCTGGTGTCTCGTTTCTGATGTTTACTGCTGTCAGGAAATCGATGAAGCTGATTACTCCCTCGCTATCCTCGCCCTCACACCTCAGACTATTACATTGGTCTGCGCCGATTCCTAGGAACGCTGCATCATAACCCTCAGACATCAGTGTGTCCAAGTCCTCTACAGCGGTTTCTAGCTTGACTTCTGCGCCAACCTCATTGAGACGAGCCATTAACTCCTCGTTCATCAGGTCCTTGGGGAGCCTATACTTGGGGATACCCCACGCCATAGCTCCACCGAGCATGGTGCCTTTCTCGTAGACCACTGCCTTGTGACCTTGTAGTCCAAGGTAGTAGGCTGTGGCTACGCCTGCGGGTCCACCGCCGACGATGGCTACTCTCTTACCTGATGGTGCCTTGCATGTGACCTCTCTTTGTAGACTTCCGTTCAGCTCCTTGAAGCCATCAGCCGCGACACGTTTCAGTAACCTGATCTGTATCGGCTTGGCTTCAAGCTCTTGTCTGCATCCCTCTTGGCAGGGGGCGAAGCAGACTCTTCCCAGTATAGCTGGAATAGGAGCCCTGTCGATTATTGTATTATACGCTGCTTCGGGGTTGTCGTTTTCGACTTCCCTGATGTATTTGGGAATGTTGACCATTGCTGGGCACTCCTCGCGGCACGGTCCAAGCTTCCTCATGATGGGGGGCTGTGGTCCAACCGCTGGCTTTAGCAGCGTTGAAGGACTGATATCGTTCTTGAGCATCTTTCCGCCTAGGTCTACGGCTAAGTTGCTGAACTTTAGCTTGAAGAGGTCTTGTGCCTCGTTCTCGCCAATGAAGGCTGCGACGTAGACGCCTGTTATGCTCTTGATTGGTTCAGCTTTCTTGGTGATTAGGTGTATGTTTTCGACGTGGTCTTCTACCTCAAAGTGGTAGAGTACCTCTGCGTCGGTTTCGCTGATGTCTTTGGCTGTGATGGTGATGAACCTTGCACCCTTCTGCTTCATCTTTTCAGCTTCGCTGACTAGGGTGTCCATGGTAGCCGTGATGTCGTATGCTGCGTCTGGTGTCTTTGTTATTTCAACGATCATTCTTAGTCCTCCTCGACCTTGACTGCTCCTGAAAGCTTGTTCAGGGCAAGTACTACCGCGTCTATGATCTGCTCTGGGCGTACGGCGCATCCTGGGATGTAGACATCCACTGGGATGACCTTGTCAACGCCTCCGAGTACGTTGGGGCAGTTGTGGAACACTCCGCCGGTGCATGCACATGTTCCGATGGCGATAACCATCTTTGGTGCGGGCATCTGCTCGTAGAGGTTCTTGAGTACCTCTTTGTTGCGGTGGTTTACTGCTCCTGTGACCAGTAGTACGTCTGCTTGTTTGGGGTCTCCTATGTTTACGATTCCGAATCTCTCGACGTCGAACTTGGGTGTTAGTGCTGCTAGTATCTCGATGTCGCAGCCGTTGCAGCTGCCACAGTCGAAGTGCATTACCCAGAGGCTCTTGAGTCGTGCTTGTTGTATTAGTGACATCTTAGATTATACCTCCAAAGACGAGAACAGCTAGGTTCAACAATACTAGGATGAACCCAGTGCTCCAAGTGGTCTTGAGCATCTTCTGCCAAGTCAATCTGGGGTAGATGTTGTCAACCACAAGTGCCGTGAAGAACATAGCGAAGCTGATGATTGCGCCGATTACTGGGTTAGGAGCCCAGAAGAGGCTGAATACCATCAGAGTGGTTGCCAGTTTTGTCCAGTGACCTAGCTCGATTAGCGCCATGGTGTAGCCGCTGAACTCTGTGTATACTCCCCTGACTAGCTCTTGGTGGGCGTGTCCGCTACCGGATACGTCGTATGGGCTCTTCTTCATCTCGATTACGAGGACGAACATAAGAGCCACCAAGGCTAGGGGTAGTACCATTAGTAGGGGCTGTCCGTAGGCGTAGATGCCCTTGATGGTGAAGCTGCCGGTTACTAGGAATATGGCTATGTCTACCAGTAGCATTACTGGCTCGTAGCTCAGCATTGCTAGGAACTCCCTGCGTCCACCTAGGTAGCTGTATGGGCTCTTTGTGCTGGTTGCTGCCACTGTTAGGCAGATGTCTGAGATTCCCATCACGAAGAGTACAAGCAGTAGGTCTTGCTGGAAGGTTACCAAGCCCGCCGCAAGTAGGGCGAAGCCTAGGTATCCGAACGCCAGCATTGGCTGCAAGTTGTTACTTATCATGGGGTTCTTGCCCCATAGCTTCAGCACATCATAGAATGGCTGAACAAGTGGTGGACCAACCCTCTCCTGCATCTTGGCAGTGAGTTTACGGTCTACACCTGCTAGCACACCACCGATTATTGGGGTTGCTAGCGCGAGTATTACTGCGATTATTGTTTGTACTGTGTTCATTTAGATTACCCCCGCTAATAGTAGGGCTACTGATATCAGTGCCCCGAGGACTAGTGCGATTTTCTCATACTGGGCCTCATCGATACTGTTACCAAGGAATACCCATGATACGCTGAGCTTAACCTCAGAATCCGCTGTGGTTCTGAATGTCTCATTGTCCACGTTTGCGCCGTTAAGGTATGGTGGGCTTAAGACGCCTCCCTTGCTCTTGGCTAACCATGAGCCGATGAGTATCACCGCGAGTGATCCACCCCATAGGGCGAACACGGGGAAAGCTGTGAAACCTAGGTCGATGCTCAGGTTTGGCGTGGTGAATACCACTGGGTATACGTTGTTGATGACTGGGATGACGATGTTGTCGAAGACCAGTGCTGCTCCTATGCTGATGACTACGTCTATTATGAGTAGTCCAACCATGCTGAGCTTGTATGGTGTTTCGAGTGTCTCATCCTTGTGCTTCTCTAGGCTGTTGGGGGATACAATCATGTATCCGATCCATTTTGCGTAGTAGAAGGTGGTGGCTGCGCTGCCCAGTACAATCATCACGGTTATCGGTAGCCCTAGGTATAGGGGACTTGACGCGATAGCGTCTACAGCCACCCATTTACCTAGGAGCATACCGAAGGGCGGAAGGAACATGCTTACCATGCCCGCAATCATCACCGTGGTAGTGAGAGGTAGCCTACTGAGTAAGCCCTCCCAGTCCTCGATGTTTCTGCTGCCGATCTTGTTCTCAACGACGCCCGCTCCTAGGAATAAGAGTCCTTTGGCGACGCTGTGGAAGACCAGTAGTGCGACGGCTGCGCTGTAGCTCAGCGCGGTGTTAATGCCGATGCATAGAGTGATGAGTCCTAGGTTGCCTATTGTGCTGTAGGCTAGGACTCTTTTGCTCACCTTTTGTCTGATTGCGAGTACGGCGGTTATTAGGAACGTGAATGCTCCACCGAAGGCGATTACGCTGCTCAGGGGTGTTCCCTGAATAGCTGGCGCGATCCTCAAGAGCATATAGATTCCCGCGTTTACCATTGTGCTGCTGTGTAGCAAGGCTGAAACAGGTGTAGGTGCAACCATTGCCCCGAGTAGCCAGCTATGCCATGGGAACTGGGCTGCCTTTGTGAAGGCTGCCAGTGCCATTAAGGCGAATGCTAGCATCAGTGCCTGTGGTGCTGCCATCAGCTCTGTTAATGCGATGCTGTGTACAGCGTTATATCCTACGAACATGGCTGCGACGAAGCCTACGCCACCGACTAGACCCATCCATAGGGCTAGTACGCTGTTCTGTTGTGCTTCCTCGGTCATGTCGTGTCTGATGAGCTCGTAACAGCATAGTGTGGTGACTTCCCAGAAGAAGTATAGCCAGTATAGGCTGTTGCTGTACACCATGCCGTTCATTGCTCCGAGGAGTAGCATCAGGAAGAAGAAGAAACGGTTCTGTTTGCTCTTCTGTAGGTGTAGGTGGTGCTCGTGCTCCTCCATGTAGCTCAGTGCGTAGATTATGACGGCTGAGCCGATGATATTGACGATCAGGGTCAACAGTATTGATAGGCTGTCAACCATGATGATGTTCTCCACGTGGGTTCCCTTGACCACGAACTCAAAGTACGCGGCTGGGACTATCTGCGCCAAGCCTAAGGCGATTACCTGTGGGCTTTTTGCTTTAATTCCCGCGTAGAGGAAATAGACGAGCAGGATAAAGTCGAGGGCGACTACTGCCTGCTCATAAATATGTTCTGGTGAGAACATGATGCCTCCCGCTTGATAAAGTAGGAAGGCTGATGAAATCAAAACTAATGTGGAAAGAGAAACGATAGCGCTGCGTATGCGTTTATCGTTTAAAATAAGTAGGGCAAGCGCAGAGACAACTGGCAGTCCTACATTAATAGCTACGAGTGTCTCAGGATTCAATTTTTTTTACCTCTTAGAGAACTAATGGATACTTTAGGTACCATCAGATCCATTTATGCCTCTACGAGGGGCTTGGCTTCCTGAGCACTCCATACGTCATTGTCTTTGCAACTATCTAGGTCAGTGATCTTGCAGTGCATGATCTTGCGTTTCAGACCCAAGTTATCAAAGACGTGAAGTGTCCCCGCTTTCATATCTTCACCGGGAAGATACATTGCATAGCCCCTTGGAGGGGTGCCACTGATAGCGAAGAACACGGCGCCAAGGCTGTTCTCGGCACATGGTGACTTGTGTATGTACATGTCTCGTAGGTTCTTGTCTTCCTGAGTTTCCAGGATGACGTCCTGTACTTGCTTTACGGTTAGTTCTTGCATATTGGTTTCCTCAATCTGCTTTTATTGAGTTTTTTAGTGACTCGGATCGTGATTGGAGTATCTGGTTAACCGTCATTTCTGGCGATTCTCCTCTCCTTAGCTGATCCAATACGGATTCTTTTCCAGTCTTTCTCACCATGCGGCGCTGGTCGCATTCCTTAGCGACAAGCCGCTGAAGTAAAGCGCTGTCACGTTCAGCGATGTTCATCGCTAATCGTTCACCTGCATCACAGTCGTTGCAAATGGTGTCAACAAGGTGGAAAATGTTGTTCTTGTAAGAAAGTAGGCTGTCGTATAGTTTTTTGAACTCGACATCCATTTCTTGATTGGTGAACCCGGCTCCGAAGAAAACCAGGTTATCCTTCTCGTCTAGACCCAATTCTTTTCTCTCCTAATCTTAGGTGACAGTATATACTGGATTTATATAAAACGGGTTTACAAAAAAAATAAGAAAAGTATAAAAAAATGCTATGATATTATGTACAGATTGGATAATAATTTGCAGAAAGGGTGTGTAGAATATGAACGTTTTTTGGGTGTGGCGTGTATAACTATGGTACTTATCCTAGAGCAAAGTATAAATTTCAGTCATCGGAGGTAACAGAAT
>JAOZIG010000059.1:0-339 GCA_026014515.1 Candidatus Bathyarchaeota archaeon
TTATTAATGTAGGACTTGTAAATACCAACGGTAGCATACGATTTACTATCCAAGACCACGGTGTAGGCATGGACGAACAAACAAAAGCGCGTATCTTCGAGAAGTTCTTTCAGGGCGATATTTCGCATACCCGAGAGGGAATCGGACTAGGCCTTGCCATTGTCAAGCGAATCGTGGAGTTGAGCGGCGGTACAATCGAGGTGAAGAGCACATTGGGGAAAGGCAGCGGCTTTACGGTGACGTTGCCGAATGAATGTTATGAAGGCTAATTTATGTATCGCTTAGCTCCTTGATAGGCAAAAGGAACCTCGCAATACCTTTTCCGTTCAGTGCGTATGC
>JAOZIG010000059.1:349-1296 GCA_026014515.1 Candidatus Bathyarchaeota archaeon
ATGCTATGCCGATCCCTTCGTGGGGATTCGAACTTAAGTAGTCTTCGTTTGAACAAGCAGTTGCTGTAAGTTCGGTATAAGTTCTTTCTTCTCGAAGAAACGGAATCTTTCCAATGCGGGCTACCGTCTGGATATGAACTGTAGCGCAACACGGATCCATCCAGACCCCTATTTAACCAAACGAAGGAACCATTATGACACGTTTATGACGATGATCTTACCCCGAGGGTGTTAAAACTCAAACGATTTGCCAATAAACATCCAAATTAAGCCGAAGTAGTAAAGATGTCAGTATTGTTCAATGAGTAAATTCAACTCTGATTGCTTGTCGCTGTCTCAAGAGGGTAGAAATTGATGGGTTTGACGTAGATAGACCCTCCCCCGTCTCCATATATCCCACTTTTATTACCTTCGGGAATAGAAGTCAAAGGAATTAGAATGTGGTGACCTTATCTCATAAAACAGCTACACCCCCGATTAGAGTCCGACGGCCCTTGGTATCTAATCTATTCGAAGACAGGCCAACGAAACAAAATAGATAATTGAAAGAGGGTGCCATAAAATTATCCAGTTTGGAACACAGTAGGCCCTTTAATTAGTGAATATCAGTCATTCGGACATCCTTCACAGTGCCCAACGAAAATCTCCAGTTGAGACAGATCTTGAAGTATCGGGACAATCTCTTTTTGTAAACGGCATACTGCCTTCTCCGTCTCAAGTATTCGAGACACGATATCGCAACCCACGTATTTGTCCCGAAGAGCGTGTATCCCACGTAACACGCCTTCCACGTTAACCTTGTCTAATGAGATGTTGAGGTTTCCTCTCGCGGTACTGAGGGACACTTTGTCTCTCTCAGGACTGTTAATATGGTAGAGCGTGTGGGTGAAGGGCTCGAACGGTCCAGCATCTGAGCTACAGACTTTGCAGACAGGATAGGACTTATT
>JAOZIG010000171.1 GCA_026014515.1 Candidatus Bathyarchaeota archaeon
GAACCAGCAAAGAGACTGAACAAGGCAGCCGAGAAAGCAGGCAAAGTGACGCCTGTGTGGGTTAAGGTGGACTCTGGGCTTGGTAGGGTTGGTGTCAGGTGGAGCGAGGCGGTTGACTTTATCAAAAAGATCGATGAGTACCCGAATCTGAGGCTCACTGGTATCTTTAGTACCATGAGTGAGGCGGATGAGCTTGACAGGAAACAGGTTCAACGTATGTTGGATATCGAGAAAGAATGTAATGCGATTGGTATTGATGTTGGGGTTAAGAGCATAGCCAGCAGCAACGCCGTATTCCACAAACCCTACACGTATCTGGACGCCACACGACCCGGTTTGATGCTCATGGGGTTCTACCCAGAAGACGATGATACAGGTCAGGGCATCGAAATCAAACAGAGCCTATGCTGGAAGGCACGAATAGAGCACGTTAAATGGGTCGAGGAAGGCGAGGCACTAACATACAGCCGACGATTCGTTGCACCTAAACGGATGAAGGTAGGAACGGTTCACATTGGATACTATGATGGGTTCCCACGTGGCTTAACCAAGAAGGGTAAAGTGCGGGTTGGAGACACGATCAAGGACGTACTGGGCACTGTTTCTGTGAACCATTTCCTAGTTGACCTAACGGACACGGATTATGAGGTTGGTGATGTTGTTGAGGCTATTAGCAGGGAAGGCGAGAATAATGCCTTGAGTGTGGCTAATCTTGCTGGGATCATGACGTATAGTCTCGGTAATGGGCTGCATATGCTGATCCCACGGGTTTATCTGCGTGGTGGGGTGCCTGTTGCTTTGACGAGTCCACGACTCGTGGAATAATGGTATTCCCCGGGAACATCATCCTTTAAATTATAGTACAATGGAATATTTGGAGAGCTGGGGTAGCATAGCTTGGCTAATGCGCTGGACTCATGATCCAGAGGTTAAAGGCACCAGTGCCGTAGCCGGATAAAGAGCGTGGGTTCAAATCCCATCCCCAGCACCTACTCAACATTATTTATTGAAGCTAACTTACGTCCAACCTTCATTGTTATAAAAAAACTATACCTTGAATAATTTTTTATGATTAATCTGTATCTAAATATAATTATGCCACATGGTCCAGAATCCGTAGATGAATTAGTAAAACAAATCACAAAAGGAGATTTCGTTATTCCCCATTTTCAAAGAGATTTTGACTGGCAACCCAGTATGGTTTCTGATCTATTAGTCTCTATGCTTCACGGATATTATTCAGGGACTCTGCTTTTTTGGCAGCTTAAAGACCAAGAAAGAGAATTAGAAATGT
>JAOZIG010000442.1 GCA_026014515.1 Candidatus Bathyarchaeota archaeon
TGGTTCTAGTACTCGTGGGCAGTGTGGCTTTCGCCGGCTTCACGGGTAGCGCAACGGCTGAGTTTGGTGTTAATTTGGACAACGCTCAATACGGTTTTACAAATGACACTTCTGTTAGCATTGATGTTGAATTGATGGAAGCTCTTGGCGAAGCGGTTGGTGAAGGTGATATCTATGCCGATATCTCTGCATCTTTGACCTTCTCTTTCAGTAATGCTGATGAAGGCAATTTGGGTGGAGCTGCTCCTTGGACGATTGACGCTGACGAAGCTTTGGTTCCACTGTATGTGACTTTTGATTTCGACCATGCCAAGATTGTTGGTGAAGACTGGTACGTAGGTATCCTCGGTGCACTCGGTGCTCCTAACTTCGCTACTTCGGCAATCGACGAGTGGGAAGAACCCGCTCCAGGAGCGAATGATTGGGGTTATACTGTAGACGAAGCTACTTACATGGCTGACTTCGAATCTACCGTTTCCGATGAACCCGGCCTTGAGATTGGTTACATGGGTTATACCCTAGGTATTGGCGCTACTGGCGATGCTGATGATGAAACATACAGCTTCTACGGTGCTGTTACTACTCCAGAATACGACCTCGCTGATGGCCTTAAGGTCAGCTTCGGCGCTGCTGGTCTCCTTGGCGATAGCAACAGTGCTGCTAGTGGATCTGCGAAGGCTGCTTTTGAGACTGACGAATATTCGGCTTCTGTCGCTGCTGACGTAAACTATGACAACGAAGAGTTCGATGCTGATGTTGCTGTTGCAGCTGCATACGATATCGTATCTTTGGACGTCTATTATGCAACTCGTGCAATGTTTGATGGTTCTTTGACCAACAATGCAATTGACAACCTTTTCTCAGCTAAGGCTGTCGTTGATTTGGATCCCATGACTGTTACCGTCACCGGTCTTGACCTTGTCAATGCTCAGGATTTGAGTGCTTCTGTTGCATACGCTGTTAACGAAGAACTTGCTGTTGAGCTTGGTGCTGGTTATGTCATCGATACTGAAGACATGTCTGTTTCTGCCGACCTTACTTATACAGTCGACCTCTACAAGGCTTATGTTGAAGCTGACTTCGGTTACAACCTTGATACAGAAGTTGATTCTCTTGAGTTGGTTGTTGGTGCTGAATCCACTACTCTCGTTGCTGGTGCAACACTGTATGGTGAATGGGAAAGCGGAAACCTCCTTGATGAAGGTTTCGGAGCTATCACATTCGGAGCAGAGATTGCTTTCTAATCAAACTGCTACAAACAGTTTTCATAAAAGGCCGTCCGCAAGG
>JAOZIG010000244.1 GCA_026014515.1 Candidatus Bathyarchaeota archaeon
ATGTATCCGGATATCGCGGGTATACTAAAAGTACTTTCAAGTCATCCTCCCATTTGCCTGTTTCTACCAATTCATCTGTCCACTTTGGTCTATTACCGGCTGGACAGCGAATGACCTTGCCTAATCGCCGCTTCTACATGTATGGTGGCAGAAAACAGCAGCGTCTGTCGTAGAATCGGCACGGCAACGTTTCAATCTTAATTTCCAGCATGCGAAAGTAGATCCTATGATGATTTCGATTTAGCCTCAGGTTTTGTTCCGTTAAGCGATTCTGCGAGTCCCAGCACATTAATCAGTCTTGACTGGTCAGATATGACAAGTTTTGTATTATCCTGCAAGGAGGCTTGAGTGACTTCGAGCTGTTTTAGCAGCTGTGCGTTCCCAACAAAGTACTCTTTAGCAGCAGTTGATACAGTCTCGATCGCCTTAGCTTCTCCTTCAGCCCTCAATATAGCTGACTGTTTGTCGCCTTCCGCCACCAATATGGCATTCTGTTTATCACCCTCCGCCTGTAGTATTTGTTTCTGCCGATAGGCCTCCGCATCTAAAATAGTGGCCCGCTTCTCTCTTTCCGCTTTCATCTGCTTGCTCATGGCTTCGGTGATATCGCTGGGTGGCAGGATTTCCTTAACCTCAACCCTGGTTACCTTCACGCCCCACTTATCAGTAGCCTCATCAAGGGTTGTCCTGAGGGACGCATTGATGCGTTCTCTCGAGCCGAGTGTTTCATCAAGGCTCATGTCCCCGACCAGATTTCTCAGATTTGTCTGTGCCAGCTTGCTCAGGGCAATGTAAAAGTTGGCGACTTCGTATCGGACGGCCTTAGCGTCTGTCACGTAGTAGTAGACCACGGCATCTACGGTTATACCGACATTGTCCTTAGTGATGACCGCTTGAGGTTCCACATCAAGGACGGTCTCACGCATATCGATTCTGGCTCTCAGAGCGTCAATAAAGGGCACCAAGAATCTTAGCCCGGGGTCCAGGGTTTCTTTGTATCTACCTAATCTTTCCACGATGCCCTTTTCAGCCTGGTGGATGATGGTAATCGATTTAGCCAGAGCAATCAGGATAACCAGTGCCAGAATCGCTAGGAAAACTATTATTCCTATGTTCATTTCTTTCCTCCTTTATCTTTTTCGACATTAAGAGTAACACCATTGATAGCAGTAACGACTATTATTTCACCTTTTTCGATACTTTCGTCTCCCATTGCCCTCCACTCCTCATTACCTACCTTAACTAAACCATTAACTCCGGGAGTTAGAGTTTGTAAA
>JAOZIG010000492.1 GCA_026014515.1 Candidatus Bathyarchaeota archaeon
TCGTATATCCTCTCCACTCTCTTGATGTGCTGTGGGAAGGGTTGTTTGGGACACTATCTGGCTCCCATAACGTTTTTCCCGTAGAAGCCCTCGGAGCAATTCTAACGCCACAAACCAATTCCTTTGAGCACAGCGTCGAGTGCGTGCGTTGGGCTGCGGGCAAGCTGGGTGTGAGCGGAGAGGTTCCCGTAGAGAGGCTGAAGCACTGGAGCCAAAGCCGACCGACAAAGTGGTTTATCCGTAACCCTCTCCTCATCCAGAGATTCGATTCTCTGTCTGGCGGATATTATGAAAACCAGATATTAATGGTTAATAAACTGAGATTTTCCATTACAGCTGTGCTAATGATGAGTGTTTTGCAGGGGCACCTTTCAGCCTTGCCAGGGGAGGAGTTTGGCTCATCTAGAACGAACAACTGGGAGACTCTTGATATAAAACATTTTTTTGTGTTCTATCCGGAGCCTGGAAGTGACGTGTTGTCAGGTGATTGTGTGCCCATGAACGTAAATCAGTCACTTTTGATTGAGTTGTCAGAGCTAAGCGTGCAAATCGACCCCTCCTTCTGGCGTGAGAGGGGGGAGTTCCAGAAAAATGTCATCAAGTGTATTTCAGGCTTGGAGGGGATGTACTATAGGTATGTTTTTGGCCAAAAGGTGGAATCAAACATTCAACGAGTCATATCAAAATTTATGAAGTCTCTTGAGTTCTTTCAAAGGTCATTCAGGAGAACAAGTGATGCTGGCGAGGGGGTTGTCTATCTGGCTTTTGCCTTTGAGATTATGCTTACAGATAGCTATTCAGGCGGCGTGCGGGATCGGGTCGTTAGAAGAGCTGGGGCGCTCCTCGGTGATGTAGGTGAGTGTTCCAAATATAAGGATGCGATTGATGAACTGTACAGGGCACGTGGTGGATTCGTACATTCAGGATTAATTGAAGATAACAAAATGTTAGAATGCGCTAGGCTCGCATATGTTTATGTTTTTTTGAGTATTAGCCAGCGGTTGGATAAGGTTCCGGAAGACGGAAGCGCCCCCATCGCTGGAATTACAGTTTTATAATACGTAGTTGAGATGCTCTCAGCATGCAGAACTCGGAGACTTGACTCCTGCCGAGTGATTAGGAGTAGGGGATGCTGGGTGCTTTAGGTGGTTAATGCCTTTTTCCAATTAGTCATGATTAAGGCGCGGGTCATGTTCACTTCTTGGTTCCAGATTTTAGCTAGAGATGTAATTGCTGAGGGCATATCTCGAGGGCGAAGGCGGCATTTATTGG
>JAOZIG010000164.1 GCA_026014515.1 Candidatus Bathyarchaeota archaeon
GTCCGGTGAGTATTACGGATACGATA
Organism: Candidatus Bathyarchaeota archaeon; assembly: GCA_026014515.1. GTDB lineage: Archaea > Thermoproteota > Bathyarchaeia > TCS64 > TCS64 > RBG-16-57-9. Next base: position 27 of record JAOZIG010000164.1, read on the forward strand.
CCACCGATATCGTATGCTTGTTGATATAGTCCCAATCGTACTCGATGCCAAGACCCGGTCCCTGTGGTACAGGAACACAGCCATTCTCATCAATAGCGGCCAGTCCATCACTATAGTCACAATTATAAATGTGGGGAAATAGCTCTTGAGCCTTTGGGTGGACTAACGCCGACTCGTAATAGTTGTTATTACGTATGGCGGCCGCTATGTGGCGCTGTGCCGGACCAGGTCTGTGCAACTCAATGTCTAGGCCGAAGCCTTCGGCAGCATGAGCTATCTTCATAACACCGGTTATACCGCCATCATAGTCAATATCACCACGTACGAAATCAGACCCATCAGCTATAATCATATCTATATGAGCTTCCAGGCCTCGCACATGCTCCATCTGTAGCAACGGCGTCTTGATCATCTGCCGTAGTTTACGGTGAGGGAAAGCCGATTCCCCATGCATAAAGGGGTCTTCCAACCAGAAGAATCGCTCTTCATCACAGGACCAGCCTAGCTTTAAAGCCTCACCGAATGTCCTAAGGGCACAGTGGGCGTCAACCATAAGATCCATTTTGCCGCCAACCTTCCTGGCTATGGCATGGTTAGTGGCTACCCATTCTTCAATCGGGGCACTCTCCCACGGATGGGTCTTATATCCCCGGTAGCCAAGTTCCAAACACTGTTGGGCAAAGTCAGCAAAAGCCTCAGGAGAGTTAAGTCCGTCGGGCTGACGATCGGCTAAGTATGTGCTGGCGTAACAGGGAATGCGAGTGCGGCAACCACCTAAAAGCTCATATAGCGGACTATCATAAAACTTTCCGGCCAAATCCCAAAGAGCTATGTCTACTGGACAAATAGCCGACGGAGTATTTTGTTGCAGGGCATGCTTGGCATCATTATATATGGAGTCTCTCTCTAGGGCATTACGTCCTATCAATAAGGGAACAAGCATAGGAAGGGCTGCATACTCAGCATTTCCACCACCCAAATATTCTCCGGTAATTCCGATATCAGTGAAGATTTGGATAATATTGCGTTTGGTTAGAAGAATGGCTCCTGGTTCATAGATGGGGATTGATACGGTTGGGTGCGGTCTTACATCTTGAAATTGATATTCAAATTGACGTAATTCTATCTTGGTGATCTTGGGTTTGTCTTTCATTGCCCTTCCTTTCCAGGTTCTCCCCCTGCCTAGTCGGCTCATCATATCATGAAATAAAAGAAACAGTAAAGACTTGCATCGAATACCATTGAC
>JAOZIG010000355.1:0-7293 GCA_026014515.1 Candidatus Bathyarchaeota archaeon
AAAGCGTGTAGCCGAACAGGTGGAAGCCATTATAACACCAACCCTCCAGTACGGATACTATCCCTCATTCACCGAATACCCGGGCTCAGTCACACTAAGCCTAGAAACCAGCCAAAAAATGGTGGAAGAAATATGTGTAAGCCTCAGCAGGTATGGAGTAAGCAAGTTCTATGTGCTGAACACAGGCATCAGCACCAACTACGCTTTAAAACCAGCCAAGGAATCCCTTGCATCCAAGGGTATCACCATGTGGTACACTGATTTACATGAAGCAGAGGCAGGAACCGATGACCTACTGGAACAGGAGGGGGGCACTCACGCTGATGAATCCGAGACAAGCATGATGCTTTACATCAAACCAGATATAGTTGACATGAGCCGAACCGTTAAAGACTATCATCCCCTAGATGGTCGTGGATTAACCCGAGACCCAGAGAACAAAGAGGCTGGGGTTTACTCTGTGACCGGTATCTTTGGTGATCCTACGTTGGCTTCTGTTGAGAAGGGTGAGGCTATTGTCGAGTCATTGGTCCAGTATCTGGTAAATGATATCACTAGACTAGCTCAACTATAGCCCTACGCTGTTTTCATGTTTCTGGCATGGCTTACACACGCCATAGATGTCGACACGTTGTCCTGTTATCTTGAAGCCTTTTCTTTCAGCGATCTTGTTTATTGATTCTTCAAGGCTTGGTTCCTCTACGTCGATGATCTTTCCACAGTGTAGACATATCATGTTGATGTGAAGACTGATGTTGGGGTCATAGCGTGTTGTGCCGTTAAATGTGAGTTCGTTGAGGAAGTTCATTTCCCTAAGTATGTGCAGTGTATTGTAGACTGTTGATAGGCTTACTGTTGGATGCAAACGTAGCACTTCCTCGTGGATAGTCTCTGCGGATGGATGGTTTTTGCTTCGTAGAACTGTTTGGGCTATGGCGACCCTCTGTGGTGTTGCCTTGTATCCGCTGCTTCTTAGGGCGTCCACGATTCTTTTGTTTGGGTCCAATTTTAACGAGTCATTATTAACTAGGAATAACTCTTAAATATTCTCCATTTTTAGGTTTTACTTGATTTTAGGAGTATTACTTATGAAAGAAGAAAAGAAACCAATGATAACTTCAGGTGCTCGGGGAACATCAACACGAGACTGGTGGCCAAACCAGATAAACCTGAAAATATTACACCAACACTCCGCTAAGTCCAACCCCATGGACAAGGAGTATAACTACGCAGAAGAATTCAAGAAACTCGACCTAGAGGCAGTGAAGAAAGACCTCTTTGCATTAATGACAGACTCACAGGACTGGTGGCCCGCCGACTACGGTCACTATGGAGGATTATTCATACGCATGGCTTGGCACAGCGCAGGCACCTATCGAACCGGTGACGGCAGAGGCGGAGCAGGCTCAGGTTCACAGCGTCTAGCGCCTCTCAACAGTTGGCCTGATAACGCAAACCTCGACAAGGCACGTAGATTGCTTTGGCCTATCAAGCAAAAGTATGGTAGGAAAATCTCATGGGCTGACTTGATGATTCTCGCAGGCACCTGCGCAATAGAGTCAATGGGTCTCAAGCCCTTTGGTTATGCTGGTGGACGTGAGGATGTTTGGGAGCCTGAAGAGGATGTTTACTGGGGCGAGGAAAGCGAGTGGCTGGGTGACAAACGCTACTCAGGTGACCGTGAGCTCGATAATCCATTAGCTTCCGTCCAGATGGGTTTGATCTATGTCAACCCAGAAGGACCAAACGGCAAACCTGATCCAGTTGCATCGGGCCGTGACATCAGAGAGACATTCTCACGAATGGCGATGAACGACGAGGAAACCGTTGCACTCATCGCTGGAGGACACACCTTTGGCAAAATGCATGGCGCAGGCGATGCTAAACATATGGGTCCTGAGCCAGAGGCAGCGGGAATCGAGGAGCAGGGTCTTGGATGGAGAAGCACCCATGGTACAGGTAAGGGTGATGATGCCATCACCAGCGGGTTAGAAGGTCCTTGGACACCGAACCCAATCAAATGGGATATGGGATACTTCGATATGCTGTTTGGATATGATTGGGAGCTTACAAAGAGCCCAGCAGGAGCACATCAGTGGATACCAAAGAATCTCGCTGAGAAGAACTATGCGCCAGCCGCTCACGATCCATCAAAACGAGTGTCACCTGTAATGACCACCGCGGATATGGCGTTGAAGATGGACCCCATCTATGAACCCATTTCAAGACGCTTCCATGCAAACCCAGACATGTTTGCAGACGCCTTCGCTAGGGCTTGGTTCAAACTTACACACCGCGATATGGGACCAAAAACACGCTACCTTGGACCAGATGTTCCTGAGGAGGAGTTAATCTGGCAAGACCCCATACCAAAAGTTGACCACAAGCTAGTCGATGAGAAAGACATAGCGGAGTTAAAGAAGAAGATACTTGCCTCTGGGTTATCTGTCTCAGAGCTAGTCTACACTGCTTGGTCTTCAGCTTCTACTTTCCGTGGCTCAGACAAGCGTGGAGGTGCAAACGGGGCACGTATCCGCTTGGCGCCACAGAAGGATTGGAAGGTAAACCAGCCAAAGCAGTTGGAGAAGGTTCTAAAGACACTTGAAGGAGTCCAGAAGGAGTTTAACAAGAAGCAGAAAAACGGTAAGAAGATTTCTCTAGCCGACTTGATAGTACTGGGTGGATGTGCAGGCGTCGAGCAAGCGGCAAAGAATGCGGGTCACGATGTGACTGTTCCATTTACTGCGGGTCGTATGGATGCCCTACAGGAGCAAACTGATGTTGATTCCTTCTCTGTACTTGAACCAGTTGCGGACGGGTTCCGTAACTATCTCAAACAGAAATACGCGGTATCCGCAGAAGAACTATTGGTTGATCGGGCGCAACAGCTTACGCTTTCTGCTCCTGAGATGACTGTTCTCGTTGGCGGTATGCGTGTATTGAACGCCAACTTTGGTAAGTCCAAACACGGTGTATTCACCAAGAAACCCGAGAGACTCACAAATGAGTTCTTTGTGAATCTCCTCGACATGAGTACAGAGTGGAAGAAATCATCCAGTGATGAAGATGTCTTTGAGGGTTATGACCGTGCAACCGGTAAACACAAGTGGACGGGTACAAGGGTCGATCTCATCTTTGGTTCAAACAGCCAGCTCAGAGCCATCGCAGAGGTTTATGGAAGCTATGACGCAGAAGCAAAGTTCCTAAAGGACTTTGTTGCGGCGTGGGACAAGGTGATGAACCTTGACCGCTTCGACCTCCAGTAATCATCTATTCTTTCTTTTTATCCAATTTTTTTAGTGATGTATAGTTATTAGGCGAATAATAGCAGACTCAACGCCATGACCATCATACCCGCTACTAGCCCATAGATGGCAATGTGATGCTCGCCAAACTTCTCTGCAGTAGGTAGCAGCTCATCCAACGAGATAAACACCATAATCCCCGCGACAGCTGCAAACAATAACCCAAACAAGGCACCGCTAAGATACCTGTACAGGAAAATATACCCAATGAATGCGCCTATGGGCTCTGATAACCCCGAGGCAAAGGAATAGAATAACGACTTTTTCCTATCCTGAGTGGCATAATAGATGGGTACAGCTACAGCGATCCCTTCCGGGATATTGTGAATAGCGATTGCTATGGCTATGCTTACCCCGAGGCTGGGGTCTTGTAATGCGCTAACGAATGTTGCTATTCCCTCTGGGAAGTTGTGTATTCCTATGGCTAGTGCAGAGAATAATCCCATTCTCATGAGGTCTGTTGTATCTGCCTCCTCTGGGCAATCCAAGTCATCAAGGCTGCATAGTTCATGGGGGTTATCAGCTGCTGGTATGAGCTTGTCTATTAACCCGATTATAGCCATACCTGCGAAGAACGCGATAACGGTATACCAGTACCCCGTTGTTGCACCGAGATCCGCAGTCAATGCATCCTTGGCTTTAGCGAATATCTCGACCATGGATACGTAGATCATGACGCCTGCGCTGAACCCAAGTGAGGCGCTCAGGAACTTGGGGTTGATCTTCTTATAGACAAAGGCGATGACGCTACCTATCCCTGTTGATAGCCCAGCGAATAACGTCAAACTGAAAGCAAACAGGACTCCGGAAACCGCCATATACTATTCATGGTGCCGTGAGTAAAAAAGAGATAAACCCATGGTAGGCGTCGATTTCTTGGTAATTTTTTTCATGTATAAGAAATTGTTATTACTGGTAATTATAATGTAAATTGTAGATAAATCATAAGGTGTATGAGATGAGTGAAAACAGGCAAGACACTCGAAACCTTATCCTTTACTTCATAATCGCATACGGATTCACATGGATGTTCTGGATACCCGAAGTCTATGCCATGCGCGGAACACTAGGATCAGGACCCCTTGTAGACTTCATACTATCATCAAACAACCCAGCAGCGTGGGGGCCTTTTGTTGCAGCGTTTATTCTAGCCTATCTGAATGAGGGCTTTGATGGAATGGTCAAGTTACTAAAACGCGGAGTTGATGTTGGCTTCCCGAAGATATGGTGGCTTCCAACCATACTACTCTATCCGTTGATTTGTGGTGGGGCTTTATTCATAGCAGGTATGTTGGGTGAGGCTATCCCTGAGCTTGTCTGGGTTAATGATCCCATGTTTATCGTTGTTACCTTCTTCACAATATTGTTGACTGGTGGGCCTCTTCAGGAGGAGTTTGGGTGGAGGGGATACGCGTTACCTCGGCTGCAGACACGGTTCAATGCTCTTGTCTCAAGCATTATTTTGGGTGTGATGTGGTCCTTGTGGCATCTTCCATATTTCTATATTGGCTCAGAGTCTGGATACCAGTACCTCTGGGGACATATGATCTCAGCAGTAATCATCTCTATCATCATGACTTGGCTATACAACAACACTGGAGGCAGCATCCTCGTAGCATTACTCACCCATAACATGTTCAACGTCTCAAACATCATATTCCCTGCGCTTGAGACCCAGATGGGCAGTCTCTTCTATCTCGTGTTTATGTTCTTGTCAGCGATAATCGTGTTAGTGGTGTGGAAGCCGAAAAGATTGGTTCGGGGGACCTAGTTTTTTAGGCGTCTGATGATGCCTGTGACGAAGTTCAACGCCGGAACCTTCTCCATATACTCTCTATACGGCTCACCGAACTTCTCAATCAATCGTTTATCCGCTGGTCCCACCTCTGAGGCATAAACGATTGATGCAATTATCCCAGCGACAACACTGTATGGGTGCTGAGAAATCAGCATCATTCCTAGACAGATGAGAACCCCCGCGAGAAACTGGGGGTGCCTAACTATGCTATAGACACCAGTTTTTACGAGTTTTGATGTATTCACATAGCTTTGGTTTTCTGGTACTCCGCCTTTCTTCTTGAACTCGTACATTGGGAGCCACCCGAATATCGCTGATACCCAGAGAACCAGCCAACCTAGGTTTGTAACCCATGCCATGTCTAGGTTGTTGTAGTATCGCCATGATAGGTAGAACTGGTACAGCATCAGAGGCGTGTATATGACGGCTCTGGCCACATCCTGTCGCTCCATCATGTAATTCTCTCGGGTCTGGTATATCTTGGTTTATGAAAAGATGTACAAGTCACGTTTTGTGAGTATCTTTGATGATTAGACTTGTTGATTATACTAGTTGAGTCGAGGTTATAAGCATAAAATCGGTGCAAGTCTTGATGAAAATGATGACCCAACAAGTATTCCACCAAGGAACTATGGGAAAGGAAACAGAGTCAAACAATATTAATGAAAAGATCAACGAGTTGACCCGTAGCGTCCAACAGGTCTACAAGTATGAGCTTCTCACAACCAACCAGTACCTGCAACAAATGGAGCTAGTACTAGAGATATTCAACGAACTGTCAACCCAAATAGCAGAACAAAACCAGTAGACTAGACTGGCTGAGCGTTCTCGATGTCTCGTACAAGCCCACCAAATATTATTAACAGAATCGGTATGAACAGGCTTGGGATAAAATGATTGCATATAGGTAAAGTCCTCTGGCGTACTGTATCTAGGTCCCATGGTGCTGACTACATACAAATTTGTGGTGATATTACCTTGACGAATCTCAATAACCCCGACGATAATGCCTGTTAATCCACATAGAACCCCAAAACATGCTACAACAAGCCTGATTTCATTGATCTGGGGGGTTTCAAAGATATTTTTCATTATTTTTTATATAGAATCTTTTATCATCGCTTCTCTATAACTCTAATTTGGTGGTGAAATATGTACGAGTATAAGTTCCATCGAATCAAGCTTGAGCCCTCCTTACTCAGATCCAAAAAACCATACACCGACTACCAAGAGATAGTAAGGGAACATGCAAGACAAGGCTGGAGGCTTGTTCAGATATTCTCTCCAACGGTTTCTGTTTTGGATGGCGGTACATCAGAATACTTTGAGTTGATCTTTGAGAAGGAAACCAGTTAACCCTACTTGAAGAGGTGTCTAAACTTCTTCAAGTCTATTTTACCATCTATAACCTCTACTCCTTCTTCTCGTAGCATGCCAATCTTTTCATCAACAGCACCTTCGGCTCCTCCTCTAAAGTTGCCTATCTTACCATCTGATTTGATGACGCGGTGGCAGGGAACTTGTGGAGCACAGACATTGTTTTTCATGGTAGTACCCACTGCTCTGCTGGCCTTGGGTGAGTACTTTTTGTCTCTACGAGCTAATTCCTTGGCTAAATCTCCGTAGGTTGTTACCTTGCCTTTTGGAACTTCTGCGAGTATCCGGAGTATGGCTTGCTGATAGGGGCTGAGTTTCGCTAGTTTTTCCTCATCAGCCGGTGTTAGTTTATACATTTCATTTTTCTCATCAGCGGTTCCTTTTATTATCATTTCCGACTAGCATTGAGCAGAGATGAGTGAAACTGTCTCCCCCCGATTCATCTACCCATGCAAAAAGAGTGTCATTAATTTGAATATAACATAAAAACATTGATGATTTTCTCCTCTTTCATTAAAAAAGTGGCGTTTTTTTTGCCTATTTCTCAAAAATATAAAATACATCTTATCATGTCTTGAATAAAGGTGTATTAAATGAACATTCTACCTCTCTTTACTACAGTTGTGGCGGGCGCCTTCACCTATAGTCTATGGAAACAATACAGTGAAAGGAAAAAAATCCATCAGCTACTTTGGGCTGGTGGCCATGGGCATCGGGTGCATGCTGGGCACCAGCTGGCTGCTGCTGACGGGTACGTGGCTGGAGACGGCGGGGGGCCCGCTGAACCTGGTGGTGGCCTTTGTGCTGTGCATC
>JAOZIG010000355.1:7303-9235 GCA_026014515.1 Candidatus Bathyarchaeota archaeon
CATGGAGTTTTTAATGAACTCTGATCTACTTGGACCATCAGTATTGGCTTTCAAGGTATACTATGTATTGTCAGCCCCATTGGTGGGTATGCTTGGAGCAGGAGTTGTGTATCTATTAGCTAGGAAGAGGATCGCTGATGGGTTCACAGGACTTATGGTGATCCTCAGCATCGCATTACTAGTAACAGGGTTTACGGAACCAATAGATCAGAGTGTTCTCGTTGATGCATTTCAGGGCCCACTCGGTGAGGCATTTCATGACGCCGTCCACGCTTATCCCATGAGTGTTCGTAGATACGCGATAATAATCAATATCGTCGGTGGGTTGGTGTTGATAGGCGGAGCCCTGTGGAGCTACATCAAAGATAGGAGGAGGACCTACAACCTCTGGATCTTCCTCGGAGGCTTGATGCCCATGATTGGAGGCAGTGCATTGGGGTTCTTCCATATGCCTAACCTGTTCTTTGTGTTTGAACTAGCTGGTACTATCTTGCTTTATTGGGGATTCATATTGAGTGATAGGTTCATCAAGGATCGGGAAGCGCAGATAAAGGATAGAATCAATCAGAATCTCCCCTAATCCTAGGTTTATCAATAAAAATGGATTTAATAGTATGAGAAAACAGTACTATTTATCTATACTATGTTTTTTAGGCGTATTTTTATCGCTAATATGTATATGTGATATGTGTTTTTGATAGGATTCTATTTAATTATATACGATAAACGTAGGCTAGATTAATTATAACACTTGATAAATCATATAAATACAGTTTTTGATTAGAGAATCATGTCTATTGAAGAGTATGTTGTGCGTGTGTGGAAACATTATGCTTCAATTAAAGAAGAAATGTATGGCTTAAAGGCGCCATCAATGCCCCTAATATACCATGGAGATTACAGCCAATACCGAGACTCGGTACTGAAAATCGTCACCGCTGGACTGAACCCACCGAGTAGCGAGTTTCCAGAAAATAATCCATTGATCCGATTCAAGGAACTGGACCATTTCTATGGTAAGGAGACCCTAAACGAGTATGATGTTCTTGAGTATCTAGACTCTCTGGACTCGTATTTCAGGAGAAACAGCAACCCTTGGTTTGATAACTTCGAGCCTGTTCTAAATGGCATCAATGCCAGTTATTATGGAGTTATGGAGAGCACTGTCCTTCATACTGAGATGTTGTCTCCGTTGTCAACTGTTGTCAGTTGGTCAAAGTTTGTGGACAATTATCCATCCTTTGTGATTGACGAGATAGTGACAAACGGTCATGCCCAATGGCTTGAACTAATGAACATACTACAGCCAGACATTATAATCACATCATTAGGAGAAAAATACCGGAAAAACATCTTCAACATCCAGAACCTCAACTGGCGAAGAATCGAACAAATAACCACAACCACTAAAGGCGGAGAAAGAAAACGCCCCTACGAGGTATACTGTACGATTGCTACTTTGGGGTGTGGGAAAAAGTGTCTACTTGTTTTTGGTGATCGAAACGTTGTTCCCTTTATGATATCAGAGGAACAGAAAATAGCGTTGGGCTCCAAACTATTCCATCTGATGAAAGGTATCTATAACTCACGGAAAAAGGAACCAATCCCTACAGATGCCCCAAAGAAAATCGTCATGAAAACACTACACTAAGGTATCTGATTACTTCTTTTCTCCTTTAAGCAGCCCATATATTAGGGTTCCAGAACGTTTTCCATCCTTAACCTCTGCTTCCCTCAAGTGTCCTTCCCGAACGAATCCCAGCCGATCTGCTAACTGGTAGCTTCTTGTGTTCGTGTCACTGGTTTTTGCGATCACTTTGTGGGCTTCGAGCTCATTGAATATGAATTGGATACAAGCGTGTGCAGCCTCATATGCAAGTCCTTCGCCCTCAAGACCTTTATCGATAAACCACCCGATCTCGAAACATGGAA
>JAOZIG010000169.1 GCA_026014515.1 Candidatus Bathyarchaeota archaeon
CCCATATATGGGCTGAGGCTAGAGATATATTCACCAGAACCTACAACAGGGTGCCTGCGCCAGTCGAAGTCCTCCAAACCATTGCCGGTTATTGGGAGGAGCTAAGCGAGGATTACGACCTCGAAGCCGCTGGCTTCCAGCCACCGCAAAACGAAGATGTAGTAATTGGATTGCCCCAGGACTTGTCCAAGCTTGCTGGACTGCCTTTGGTGAATCCAAATAGACTGACCTCAACTGACATGATGATCCAAGGTGTGTTTGCTGAAACTATTGGGATTATACCAGATTCTGCGCCCAGCTCCGAGTCTGAATTTATAGATGATGAAGATTCAGAAATTAATGAAGAGCAGGCGGGTGAAGAAGACTTTGACCCACCACTCCTCAACAGCCCTGGTGACAGTGACATTTCTCCTGATTTATTCATGAGGAGTTTCAATCCCGGTGAGTTCATGCGCAACATGCTCACTATGCGAACCACGGAGTACAATCGCTCATGCATCGAGTTTCTCGGCATGTATTGCGAATTGGTCCTGAGCTCCGGTCCTGCCACGGTTAGCGACGGCCTCCCTCACTCCTTGGGAGGCTTCTCCTCTAACTTCTCGTGGAACTCGGAACTTAGAGGATATACAGACTGGGAAATCGGGTTTAACTTGGGGCTTAGGATATTTAACGGAATCACAAACTATTACTCTTTCATAGAGGTTGGCGCCGTTATGTCAATGGTTTTGTACTTCGGGAAGTACAAATTAAAAGGAATTCCATTGCCTTCTTTGGAGGCTCAGGTGTTTGAAAACCTCTCCGCCACCGGTCCAGCACCCGACGGCAGGAGTTTCGTCCAGTACAACTTATCGATGGAAAAAGCAGTTGGCCCCGTTACCCGAATCCAGCGTATGTTCCTTCATACCATGAGGGCCCTGGGTTTCCATGAAATCTTTGGAATAGCAACCAGAGATGTGGCCTCGATAAGTTTCAGTACGACGGAAACGATAGTTACAGGCGTCTCAAGAATGTTTGTGGGGTCGGTCTCAAAAATAAAAGCTATCGCGGAAACAATCTGCGAATTAGTAGCCCTAGTTAGGCGTCTAGCTAGGGGTCAAGCTACCCTTAGCGACATCAGAGAGGCCATAATGCAGTGTTTCACGATAAATATCGTGGAGCCCCTTCATGAGAAGATTGAGGAGCTCAAAGCGTATGTCGCGCAGCTGGGATCTACCACCCACTTGTACATCGTGCAGTCTATAGCCTACTTGAAGAAGTACGGTTATC
>JAOZIG010000187.1 GCA_026014515.1 Candidatus Bathyarchaeota archaeon
GTCAGCAATTTGTATAGGTTTGAGATTCTGTCTGAGTTTTGGGTTTTCAATAGGGAGGAGGTCGATGAGCTTGGTATGTTCCTGGAACTGCTGGGCATCCATGAGTTTCAGAACTGCCATGGTGGTATAGAGCTTGGTCAAGGAAGCAAGGTCGAAGAGATGGGAGGGAGCAAGAGGTGGGCCACCCCACGCTGTGGTACCCCATGTCCTTGTCTGCTGTTTCCCTGCTTGATACCACCCTACTGCTATGGCAGAGAAATACTGTTGTTGTATGTATTCGTGTAGGATGGGGGTCAGATCATCAAGCGTTGTATGCATTAGTCTCTATCCTCGTGTTTCTTTACCATGATCACCTCGGCAACCCCCTCCTTGGCAAAGCCAGGAAGCTCACCTACCCTCTGGTAGCCATGCCTTTCATAGAACCGCTGTGCACCTGTATTGAAATCAGAAACCAAGAGAAACCAATCTTTCTTGAGATAGCGGGTCAGTTCCTCAAACTCCTTGAGGAGCAGAGTTCCAACCCCTCTGCCTTGGTACTCAGGGTCTACGGCAATGAAGCGGAGATAGGGGGCAGCAAGAAAGGCACCATGCGTGTGTACCCAGACAAACCCAGCAAGTCTGCCTTCCTCCTCAGCAACGAAGAGGAGGTTTCCTTTTTCTGTGCATGCTCGTTGTAATTTTTGTATCCATTCTTCTGTCTTAAACCCGTAGGTCTTGCCCAAGGGAAGAGAAGTGGCAAGATTCGCACACGGGGTAATATCATCTTCTCTCATTTGACGTATCTGCATATGTTTATTTCTCCAGAATAAAGGGTGGTGTAGATTCGAAGAGCTCTAGCAGTTTGGAGGAAGGAGTAAGGTCCTGCAATCCACCTACTGGAAGCTCATTCCTATAGGTCAATCCAGAGAATGGGTCGTCAGCTAAGAGCATCGGACCATCAAGGTCGATCCACTTACAGAGCGGTTCGAGCGTAAGGGCACTGGCCACTGCAAGCGAAGACTCAACCATACAACTCAATAATACATCGAGATGATACTGTTGTGCTTCCTGTATAAGCTTGCGTGCAGCCTGAGGGCCTCCACTCTTCGCAATCTTCACTACGATACCAGCTACACTGGCTGCATACCGCTTGAGGTCGTCCAGATTCTGGACTGTCTCATCCAAGATAATGGGAATGTTGCTCAGCGAGGAGAGGGCTTGCAGCTCTTCCGGGCTGCCTGCAATTGGCTCCTCTATCAGCTCGATATGTTGGTCTTGTAACTGCT
>JAOZIG010000320.1 GCA_026014515.1 Candidatus Bathyarchaeota archaeon
TCTCGGATTTCCTTGGCAGGACACTTAATACGCAAACTGCAACGGAGTTGCATCTCAAACTTCGTGAAATCAAAAATGCATATGATCTGACTACGCTCAGTTATGAGATGTCCAGCGATGGGAAACTGATGATCTACGCCCGGAGTTTTGGAAGGAGGGATAGAAGTATCAACATGGGGTTCCATGCTGATACCGGCTTCTCGACTGCCTTACCCTCAGGGTTTGTCTGGTATCGTGCTGATGCGTATCTAGATGCATTCCTCGGTGGGTTGGGTAAGAATCAGGATTTTACTTTCTCTGTTAATGCCACACTCGGACAGCGCTCTGGGATGACCCTTGGCTTCTCCTATCCTTTGCTTAGTGGGAGTAAAGGTACCATTGAGGCAGTGGTGCAAGCCGGCTATGGGGCAGGGGCGATGACTCCACTTTCAGCAATGATCAGTGCAAGCAGAAGTGCTCCCTTGGATCGTATGTTTGATAGTGGTGCAGGCTTTCGGTTCCGGTTCGGAAAGTACGGAAGGGCTTCCCTGCAAGGTAGCTATCTGCTTGTTTCTGTGAATGATTCAACCTACACCAAACAGTTTTATGCCTACCCGGTGGGAGAGGCTACCATTTCCTATGGAAATATTTCGTCCCGGTTTGCAACTTCGGGGTTTCGCCTCGAAGCATTGGGGCGTCTTGGCTATCAGCAGGGCTTGATCCACTCCGTACGCTTGGGGTGGAAGCAGATATTTGTACTCACGTACCGTGACAGCCTAAGCTATGCAGCCCATCTCTCCCTAATGAGGGAACCATTCCCCTTTATCCAGAGCTATGCAAATCTAGGAGGAATAGACCAGATGGTCAGCTATGGCCCACTCTTCCTCCGTCGTGATATCGCCTACTTGGGTGTGGATTGGCAACACCGACTTACAGAAATCCTTGGGTATCCGGCTTTTGGGAAAATTTCACTACATGGAGGGGTGTATGACGCGTACGATCCCTATAGTGGGTTGCCTCCTACCGAAGATGCCTATTTCAGTTCCAGTCTCTATGATATGGGGCTGGCTCTCATGGTTGGGCTCGATACCCCGATAGGAGAGGTTATAGCATCGGTGGGGGCAAGCCTCACAGGCGAGGTTTCTTTCTCCTTGGGAGTCTATTGATGAGTGAGGTCTACAGGTCGTATGCCACTCATCTTCAAGAGGTGTATCAGCGACGGGTGTACCGCATCGGGGTAGATGGTCAATTTTCCTGTCCAAATCGCAATAAGGATGGTAG
>JAOZIG010000077.1 GCA_026014515.1 Candidatus Bathyarchaeota archaeon
GACTGATTGGTATCGTTCCTCGCTGTACTCATGGAAATCAATAGATCGGAACCCTGCGTTGGTGAAGTATTCGTTGAACTCCTCGTTGCTGGGGTAGACATCAAGCTGGTTCTGTTTGATCTCTGGGAAATAATGGAACACAACCTTCTTGTGAAGCTGCGCGTGCCCAATGGTTCTGATTACGGTGTTTCCTCCCTTCTTTAAAGTACGTCCACACTCATCCGCTGTACCCTGTTTGTCCACGATATGATGCCAGACCTGACTACTGAATACACAGTCGAGGATGTCTGGTCTTAGGGGCAGCCACTCACCTATACCGTTGAACCAGTGAACGCTTCTTGATTTCTCACGTGCCTTTCCTAGCATGTCTGGCACTGGGTCCATGCCCAGCATCATACAGTCTGCCTCTGAGCCAACGCCTACAGTATATAGCCCTGTACCGCAGCCGAGATCAAGCACAAGTGAATCATTGTTGAGATTTGCTAGTCGTTTGGTTTCTCTACCCCAGAGATCGATCTTCTCGCTCCGTCTTCCCTTATCGTACTCGTTAGCTATCTTTCCGAACTCTTTACCGGACTGTTTACTGTAATCGTAGCTCATAGAGAGAAATACGATGGATTAAGGTAATAAAACAAACTACGGATTGAAACATTGATTATTTTCAATATGAGGGAAATTTTATTACATCATAAGTTGCTGGTTGCCTCATGAACTCTAAACAAGGTATGTTTCTAACATTATTCAGCGTAATTATGCTGTTTTCCATGGTATCAACGGCGTCAGGCTTGGTTATCGAAGAGATAGTCTTCTTCCATGACATGGATGCAAATGGGCACCCAATAGAGCAACTAGACTTCTATCAGGACACCGACGCCGTCATGTTATGGGTAAACATGACGGATATTCATGTAAATGACACTATCACATTTGAGTGGCGAAACCCAGCGGGTGAGATATACACTACCCAAGAATGGATCGCACCAAGTTGGATTGAATCTACCCCATCCTATAGCATGTTTGAGGAGATCGAAATCATGGGTGACCCCGCAGAGAACATGCTTGGAATATGGGACGTAAAAATCAGTATAGGTGATGAATGGCATTGGTGGAGTTTCAGCTTAAACGGAGGAACAGCAGATGGATCATCTGCCACAGTCTCAACGGACTACATGGCCATTACTGATGTGACAAAACCCACAAGTTATACCCCCGGTAGTAACGTGACACTTACAATCACAGTAGATTATAGTTTCACATCAGAGACCGCTGTAGCCCCGAGCATATGGAATAACAACACATGGACATTCATAGCAACCGTAGAAGACACCCTAGTTGGCACTGGAACCAAGACATATGACCTAGAGTTCATGGCGGATGAAGCAGGAACCGCATACTATGCCATAGCGTACTTCGTTGAGGGCGAGAATATCATATACGATGAGTACCACGGAATAGTTCCCTTCGTGCTTGAATCAGACGGAGACCAGTCAACAACCCCCTCACTAGACAACATTGACCTGCCTACAAACATTGATGTTGATGAGATAAAGAACCAGATCAACGACTACATCGGGTATGGACTAGATTTCATAGAAAACATTGAGGTCCCAGATGAATTGAAGGACGTCGAGGACACCATCAAAGAAAAAACAGGCATACCAGGATACCCCATTAACTCGATTCTAGCTGGCGCAACTTTACTTGGGCTCTATCTGAGAAGAAAAAGATAAACGAACAAGGTTGGAGACTCTCCAATCTCTGTTAAAACTATGTTTATTCAAGTTCTACGATTAATGGTATGCTCATCTCAGCCGATGATAATCCCTGACACCAAGCCAACATGGAAGCAGCCTCAACCTCTTTCTTAGTTGCACCAGCAGCCAAGGCTCTTCGTGACCAGAAACGTGTGCTCAACGGGTCTCTTGTTGTGGAGTTTATCCCAACCAAAACAAGGGCTAGGGTCTTGTCGTCTAGGTTTCCTGTCTTTTTTATTGCCTCAAAGAGGTTCAGATAAGCTGATGCTACTTCGGGGCACTCGTCACTAAAAATGGTCCAAATATCTTTGTTTGCCATACCCACTACTGAGCGATGTTCTGGATAATATTTTCTGAGACGGAGACATTCACGTGGAAAAAAGGGGATAAGGAAACTTTATTATTTCATACCATATATGATGGAAAGGCGAGAGCCGCCATAGCTCAGCTCGGTAGAGCGTCTGCCTGTTAAGCAGTTGGTCTTCGGTTCGAATCCGAATGGCGGCGCCACTAAATAATTTCTAATAGGTTTACCGTTAAACCACTTATCGTGCCAGCGTCAATATCCACAGTCGCCTTGATCTCCATATGCATAATATCGACAGTAACCTTCGCTGGGGAGAACTCAAAGGTGAAATAAGCCTCAAGCTTCACCTGATAGCTGTCTTCCCCCACCTCAACGTTCTCAGTAGGGTTCCAGATTAGCCTACCCATCATGGCATCAACCTCCTGCTGTAACAGTATCTTGGCTGTGTTCTCACCATACAATGCGACCCAGTCAGCGAAATCAGCCTCCTCCGCTACAAGCAGCGTGTATACCTCGTTTGATATCTTCTGTTCAAAGTTGCTGGACGGGTTCGCCATATAGGCTGTTAGTAACCATACTCCATCGTTCTCCCGGACCATCTCCTGAATATCCTCAAGCTCATTATTCACAGAGTTATACGCGGTCTCAAGGTCCGAGAAATCATCCACGACGGACTCCCAAGAATCGCGAAGATCGGCTATATCATACTCAAGGTACCCGATGTATTCCCCAGTGTTAATGAGGTCATTCTCCAAGTCATTCAAGTCGCTGTTGAGACCAATCTGCCCGTTCTCCAACGCTGCGACTCGGGTATTAATCTGGTCGATAACCTCGGTTAATGCCAGTATCCCCTCAAGGTTCTCATTGATTACAGCTATACTGTCGTTCACAGCAAGTATCCGCTGGTCTAGTGAGGTAATATTGCCCTCAATGTCTCCTATCCGGTCCTCAACTGTCTTACTCCGCTCATTCACCATATCAGGGTAAAACACAGCGTAACCTGAGCCCAACCCGAGACTGACACCGATAATAAGCCCAATAATAACTAACGCGAGGGGCTTTGATACTGGAAGACGTGACTGCATACCATGAATAGATGAGACCAAGAAAATAAGCTTTGAACCTATTTCTGCCCCGTGAAGTGGTTCCAGCCACCTTTCTTGATGGGAACCAGCTTATCTTGACGCCTGTAGACGATCTCTTTACCCTCACTGACCACACCTATGTTCAACAACTCGCAGCCAACACTCTTCAAAGCAGCCTTGATCTTAGACCCCTTACTCGGGGGATAAGTGAACACAAGCTCATACTCTTCCCCACCGTTAAACGCGAGACTCACAGGGTCAAGCCCCTTACGCTCAGCAAACTTCAAAGCCAAAGGATGAATAGGCGGGTCATCAACAACAAAACCAAACCCAATACTTCGACGCAGATCATAGAGGCTGACACTCAACCCATCACTACTATCCATACAACTGGAGACTACGCCGGTTTTGCTTAACGCGATCCCCTCCTCAACCCGGGCTTTAGGCATGTAGACTGCATCTAGTGCTGGTTGTTTCACGTCTTTCTGTGGTTCAATCCCCCCCATTAGGTGTGTGAATCCGACGCTTGTCAAACCAAAGTAGCCTGTGGTAGCTAAGATGTGCCCGGGTTTCGCTCCACCAGCCCTGAGCATAATACGCTTCTCATCCATAATACCCAGCGCAGTGCCCGATATTATGACATCGCACGCCTCGTTAGTGTCACCACCAACCACGTGACAACCATACTCCCGGGCACCAGCCTCGAAGCCCTTCGCCATATCCTCCACTGCCTCAACTGGATAATCATCAGGGATGCCTATGTTGGGCATGAATGCTGTGGGTTGAGCCCCCTTTGCGCCTAGGTCACTGACATTCATTACAACGGCTTTACGTGCAGCCTGAAACGAGGTCATACCGGCGGGGATGTCTGTTTTCCATACAAGCATGTCCGTGTTAACCACAAGGGCTCTTCCATCACCTAGACTCAAAGCAGACGCGTCGTCCCAGAAGGGGATTGGCATACCGGGCATTGGTGTTAATTGTTTCATTATGCGCTGTATTAGGGTGCGTTCCCCCACATCACTGACCCTTGACAATTTTATCAACAGAGGAATACTCGGCTAAGGTATAAAAAATGGGGTCCGGGTAAACGTCTTATACAGGAAACGGAGCGTTAATGGTGTGATCAGTTTTGAGTAAAATGAAGATGCCACTGGAAGACATCAGGGTCGTGGACATGACCCACGTATGGTACGGACCATGGTGTACAATGATGCTAGGCTACATGGGAGCAGAAGTAATACGCGTAGAACCCCCATGGGGAGCCATAGACAGACTCAGCCAAAGCGGAGTATTCGGCGGGGTACCCTACACATTCCACCACCTCAACCTCAACAAGAAGGACATAACCCTCAACACAAAAGACCCAGAAGGCTTAGAGTTACTGAAAGAGCTAATCAAGAAAAGCGATGTCGTCGTCCAGAACATGAGCGTCGGAGCAATGGAGCGCATGGGACTAGGCTACGATGTACTCAAAGAGCTAAACCCCGGAATCATCTACGCAGCCCTAACAGGATTCGGACAGACAGGCCCATACAAGGACCGCAAGAGCTACGCAATGATCGCAGAAGCCATGGCAAGCTACACAAGGCTCACAGGCGATGGCGTAGACCCAGAGGGCCCACCCATCGAGATGGCCATGGCGCTTGGTGACATCGGACCCGGGACAATGGCGGCGTTCGGAATCGTTTCAGCGCTACGATATAGGGATCATACAGGCGTTGGTCAGATGCTTGACCTGAGTCAGATAGAGATAATGACAAGCTTCAACCCCGGCATCACCCTCTGGAACCTAGGACAGGTAACCCCAACGGAGATGAGGAAAAAGAGCCCCGGCGGAGGTATAGGCGGACTCTTCAAAGCGAAAGACGGTGAGTATGTGCGCATCGGAGCCTTCAGCCCATCAGCGGTGGACACCATGAGGACAATATTCGATGATGACGAGTTCAACAGCGAGAAACTGGAGAAATACGTCTCGGAGCACACCCAGAAAGAAGTGGTTGACAAACTCGTTGAGGCACGGCTACCAGTAGCACCCATCTACCACACAAAAGACACGGCAAACGATCCGCATCTTATCGAAAGAGGCATGTACCAGGAAATCGAGCACCCCAAGGCAGGCAAATACAAGGCAACCACGTTCCCCTTCAAGATGAGCGAGACCCAGCCACAGATCAAACGACACGCTCCACTCCTAGGACAGGACAACGAGTACGTCATCTGTGATCTACTGGGCAAGTCAAAAGAGTACTATGATGAGCTCAAGAAGAAGGGCGTCGTTGCCTGGACCTAGTCCTTCTTTTTCCAAATTTCTTTTAAACGTGTACTCTGATACCGTCTGTGCAATGCCTCGGTAGCTCAGCGGTGGAGCGGCAGCCTCGTAAGCTGTAGGCCGCGGGTTCAAATCCCGCTCGAGGCTCCATTAAAACAATCTAGTTAATGGTGTTCTATCAAAATCTTTGTCGTTTGAGACAATTTGTGTCGCGTTATTATCCAGTGCTGAGTTAAGGTGTATTGCGTCCTCAAAGTCAAGTTTGTATTCTTGCATTAGGATTGGTGCTTCAATGAGTTGTTGAGCGGTTAGTGGGATTATATCCAGATTGATTAGACTGGAGAAGGCTGTGTTTAGCTGGTTGATGAAACCTGTATCCTTTAGGGTTTTCCCTATTTGACCAGCTATGACTATAGCGGTTTCATAGATTGTTAGAGAGGATGTAATGTACTCTTGAGGGTTTTCACCTATTTGTTTAATCCAGCGGGTGGCATCTTCGCCAAACTCATTTGAATCGGTAATCCAATAAACGAAGACATTTACATCTAGGTATGTTTTTCCAGCCATCTTCTAAGTATCTCTCCTTCCACATACTTGTCAAGGTCATCTGGTAGTTTTTCCACTTTGAATAATCCTCTAAATTTCTCTGCGGGAGATTCCATTGACTCAAGTATCACGCGACTTCCTTCAGTCTCTACTTTAACATATGAGCCTTCAGTGATCTCAGTTCGTTCCCGGATGGATTTTGGCAGAAGTAAACGTCCTTTTGTGTCAACGCGGATTATTTCAGTCATCCCACTAACCTGTTAATTCCCACAATAATAAACATTCCCACATAACCAGCTAGGTGGGATAACGCTACAGAGTTGGAAACACCATGTCCCTCAAAGAACATAACGGAGTATAACGGTAAAAAGAAAATTAGGTATGATTAAGAGCTTGGTCAAGATCAGCGATGATGTCATCTACATCCTCGATGCCTACACTGAGACGCACTAATCCATCGGTTAACCCTGCTTTGAGTCGCTCCTCTTTGGGGATGATGCTGTGGGTCATGCTTGGCGGGTGACTGATGAGCGTCTCGACTGCTCCTAGGCTTACGGCTAGACTGCAAAGTTTGACGCTGTTCATCATCTTGCGTCCTGCCTCTAAGCCGCCCTTGAGCTCGAAGCTCATCATGCCTCCGAGTCCATCCATCTGGCGTTTACCAAGCTCGTACTGTGGGAAGCTTTCTAAGCCGGGGTAGTTGACGTGGTCTACCTTGGGGTGTTCTTCTAGGAACTTGGCTACCTTGACGCTGTTCTCGTTGATGCGATCCCAGCGTACGTGAAGTGTCTTAATTCCTCGGAGTGTTAGCCATGCGTCCCATGCCCCCATGGTTGCTCCCATGTTTTTGAAGACTGGGTCCATCTGTTTCATGAACTCGTTGCTGGCGATGATTGCGCCGCCTACCATGTCGCTGTGTCCGCTGAGGCTCTTGGTGAGGCTGTGGACAACTACATCGATGCCGTGTTCGATGGGTCGCTGGTTATAGGGGCTCATAAAGGTGTTATCCATCACAGAAACGATGCCATGCTTCTTGGCGATATCAGCGACAGCCTTCATGTCTGTGAGCTTCATGAGGGGGTTGCTGGGTGACTCTAGGTAGATGAGCTTGGTGTTGGGCTGGATTGCTTTCTCAAAGTTTGCTGGGTCCTCTGTGTCAACCAGTGTATGCGTGACACCATACTGCTTCAGGATGTCTGTAACCAGCTTATGGGTTCCACCATACAAGGTATCACCAGCCACAATATGATCTCCAGCCTTGACCACAGCCATAACGGCGGCAGTGATAGCGCCCATGCCTGTGGCTGCTGCTCTACAGGTCTCTCCACCTTCAAGCAGTGCAAGGTTGTCCTCTAATGCCTTGACTGTGGGGTTGCCTAGACGTGTGTAGATGAAGCCTTTTTCTTTGCCCTCGAATCTTGCTGCGCCTTGTTCGGCGCTCTGGAAAACGAATGTTGATGAAGCGTAGATGGGTGTTACAACAGAGCCAGTCATTGGGTCTGGGTGTTGTCCACCGTGAACCGCCTTTGTGGCGAACTTTTCATACTTCAAATTAATCCTCTCTTATGCCAATGGGACTCAATCAATTCTTATAGGGTTATCGTATGACGCGGCTGTTATATCCCAGAGGAGTATATCCTGTTCCATGAGCCTCAAACTGGTAAACGCGAAACTCTGGTTAGAAACCGGAGTCTACGAGGGCGGACTTGTAACTGATAACGGCGCGGTATCCAAGATAGGCAAGGAGCATAGACTACCATCAGCGGAAACCATCATAGACGCAGGGGGAAAACTCGTGATCCCCGGATTGGTAGACCTTCACGTCCACTTCAGGGAGCCCGGTTTTACCCAGAAAGAGGATTTCTCGTCGGGTACGAGGTCTGCAGCTGCTGGTGGTGTTACAACTGTTCTGGATGAGCCGAATAATAATCCAGTTACGGCTTCAGTTGAGGCGTTGAAGGCGAAACAGGGGCTGGTACAGGATCATGCGTATGTTGATTATCTCTTCAACATGGCTGTTTACGCTGAAAGACTCAATGAGATAAGGGCTGCATCTAATATTGGGGTTAATGTTTTCGCCTTCTTTGATGAGTTGGGAGACAAACCAACAGGATTGATGGATACAGGTGTACTGTATGATGCGTTGCGGCGGGTGGATGCCGTGAATGGCTTGGCGTTGCTGAACTGCCGGGAATCAGACCACGTGTTACACACCATAAAGAAGCTCAAAGAATCTGGTAAAAACACGCTCCAAGACTACAACAACGGCTTCCCCCACGTAGCAGAATCGGTTGGAGCAGCCAAACGAATACTATTGGCACATAGTGTGGGTGTGAGAACCCATCTTAGGGAGGTTTCTACAGCCGAGACAGCTGACGTGCTCCGAAGCCTCAAACCATACATGGCGGATATTACGGCTGAGGTTCGTCCAGATCATCTTTTCCTGAATCAGGAAAACACGAAGAAGCGTGGACCCTATGGTCAGCAGTGGACACCCATAAGGACCAAAAAAGATCAAATGGCGCTCTGGGAGGCGCTCAATGATGGAACCGTTGATATTATCGCCAGTGATCACGCGACACATATGGTGGAGGAGAAAAGGCATGGACTCAGCAATATCTGGAACTCGCCACCCGGGTTACCAGCCATAGAATCCATGCTACCACTATTACTGAATGCAGTTCATGAGGGGAAAACAAGACTCGACAAAATAGTACAAACTACATCTGTTAACCCTGCGAAGAGACTGGGATTGTATCCAAGAAAGGGCTGTATTGATATCGGGTCAGACGCGGACCTAGTGATACTGGACCTTGATGTGGAGAAGAAGATTACCGCTGATACAATGTTTGCCAAGCCGAAGTGGACGCCATATGAGGGGTGGCGGACGGTTGGTGCACTTGTGACCACCATTGTACGAGGAGTGCCTGTGTTTCAGGAGGGGGAAATTGTGTCTGAGCCCATTGGGCAGTATGTTTCTGGGTAGCTCCGCCATATATTAAGGTCGCAGTGAACCCAGTTATTGGTGTAAATCGTGGCAAAGTACATCCTTCTAAGCTCTCTCACACCGGACGGACAGATGACTCTCAAGAACAGACCTGAACGCATCAAGGAAGTCAACAAAGAGATCGAAAAATACGGGGTAAAACTACTAGAACAATACGCG
>JAOZIG010000079.1 GCA_026014515.1 Candidatus Bathyarchaeota archaeon
CAATCACCGTCTGGCATAGAGATAACGCGGTAATCGGCTCCCAAGTAGAACGCTTTCCTAGACGTTGGCACAGGCTCATACTCTCATGCGTATACTTTCCAAGTCAAGAGATAAGAAAACCTCGCAAAAAGTTATCATCTCTCGACAGACGAACCTGAGTAAGAGGTGGCTATAGTGCTCCAGCCTCTCATCGCCGCCCCTCAGTCGACGGGTATCTCAGAGTTTGCCGATCCCATCCCTAAGCAGACGGTTACCTACAGTCCACGCGCCTGTGATTCCGCATTCAAGAAGCGGCTCGCTTATTTCTTACGTACCCACATCTATAAAGGCAGAGCTGCTAAACTGCCCGCCATTACCCCTATGGACGGTGAGTAACTGCTCAATATAGCTTACATTAGACGTCAGCAGGATATATAAGTCGAGTTTAAGATCACCTCTCAACTAGTTATGGAGTAGTATGCACGTCTCAGGACTAAGCAGTTCGCTCACCTATTCAAAGAAATCAAGGTCTCCAACATCACGCTCCGCTTCGTAGGCTCAGCAGTATCCGATCTGCTCAAAGGTTTCGCTGCAGGCACAGCCGTATGCGTGGGTGCAGCACTTGCCTCCACAGAGAAGGGATAGCAGGTGATCAAGAAAGGCACATCCGCTACAATCAATGCTTCTCGCGGCGCAGCCACCCTCGCTAGCAAGTCTGTTGTTGCCGCCGGCTAAAGTATCAAAGCTAGCCTATCCGAAGTCACTATCGAGTGTTCGGCTCCAGATATTTTTAGAGGTACCCGATAGATGGCTTACGGCGGTATGGATCAACTCGTGTCGTTGTACCACACCCGAGGCTTTAATATACCCGAATAAGCCAACGCATATCGAGATAAGTTTTCCGTCTCTGAAGGCCGCGTTACTGCACGCGCTACGGGGTTGATAAATGGCGACTACCTTAAATTCCTCACTTCCAACGGGTTTGAGTTCAATAAAGACACTACACGGAACATATAGACCACCAGCGGTGGTCACGCAGGGTTGCGCTTTCTAGCCGACACCTGTCACGCGGCTCTCATGAATCGTTTACCTTCCGATCGCCCCGTTGTCCTTTTAGATGTAGGAGCAAAATACCTCAGCCAATATAAAGTCTACGTCGCGATGGCAGCCACCCCCAATCGGAAGAGAATAGCTTACGTGCCCCTCCGTCCTGAGCTGTCCGAGTATGATATTTAGTATAACGCTTAGAACCTCCGTAAATATGAATCTTTCTGCGCT
>JAOZIG010000260.1 GCA_026014515.1 Candidatus Bathyarchaeota archaeon
TTTTTTAAAATGCAATTAAAATACTATATTTTTATATTATATTATATTTTAACATATGATGAGTTTTACTTTTATTGGAAAAACTTTATAAACAATAAAATTCCCGTAGTAGCGTAGCCCTTATGAGGAATATTTTTTTCCTTAGAGGGCCATGAATATAGGAGGGAAATTTTGATGCCAAAGTATCAAGATAAGATAGATCTTTATGACAACAGGGGAAAACTCATCGAAGCCGATGTTCCTCTTGAAGCGATCAGCCCTCTCAAGAACCCTGCTATTAAATCAATCATCTCTCTCGTGCAGAGAGCTGTGGCAGTGGACCTTGAGGCCATACAGAAGTCTATGGCTAAAGCCAAGTTTGGCAAGAACCAGATTCTCGGTAGGGGTATTGACCTTCCCGTCGTAGAAAACGCAGAAGCAATCAAGGCACGTGTATACGACATCATCAAAGCAAACGATGATGACTCAACAAGAGTCGAAATTATCTCAGAAGGTAAGAGGCTGCTCATTGAAGTGCCAACTGACAGGATCCAGGCAGAGTATACTGCCGGTATCACCGCAGCAGGCGCAGCAGTCGTTGAGGCGATCATTGAAGAATTTAATGTACCAATGTTCGACGTCGACCTTGTGAAGGCAGCTGTATGGGGAAACTACCCGCAGACCGTCAATCTTGCAGGCGCAAACATCAAGACAATCCTTGATGTGCCACAGATGAACGAAGGTCTCGGTTACGCACTCCGAAACATTATGGTAAACCACATCGTTGCCATCACCGATAAGCGAGCAATGGACGCATCAGCTCTAGGTTCAATCTTTGAGCAGACCGCCATGTTCGAGATGGGTGACGCACTCGGTTCATTTGAGCGCCAGCATCTCTTGGGTCTTGCATACCAGGGACTTAACGCAAACAACCTTGTTCTTGACATCGTCAAGGAGAACGGCAAGGGTACAGTAGGTAGCGTCATTGAGTCTCTCGTGGGACGTGCAATCGAAGACAAGGTTATCTATGAGGAAAAGACACTCAAGTCAGGTTACAAGAAGTACCTCACAAAGGATACTTCACTCTGGAATGCCTATGCAGCAGCAGGTATGCAGGCAGCAACCATGGTCAACTGTGGTGCTATGCGTGCAGCCCAGGCAATCCCATCAACCATCCTCTACTACAACGACCTCATTGAGCACGAGACCAGTCTGCCTGGTGTCGACTTCGGAAGATCCCATGGTACCTCTGTAGGTATGTCATTCTTCAGCCACTCC
>JAOZIG010000396.1 GCA_026014515.1 Candidatus Bathyarchaeota archaeon
TACATAGAGATGTCACCTTGTTCAAAGTACACTGACTTCCCTTCAATGATATCCATTTCGATCATTTCTTGTTCCCCCCTGTTGATACAGATTGTCATTGTGCTGTCCTCCGTTGTGATATGTGGTTAATGATGACGAACAGAGCAAGACCATATACGAGTAAAAATGACAAATCAACGATAAAGTGTCGAAAAAACAATAGGTTAGTTACGCTTGGGGAACGAAATGTACTACAAGCTAGGAATCCTTCTCAATAGACTCTACTCCCCTGCTATGTTCTGAGAATGTAATATTTGCATGTCAATAGGGTTGCTTTTGTGGTTTTGATAGGATATTGTCTCAGCATCTTAGACCCTAAAGACAAGGATATCGACATGAGCGAGACTGTAGGCTATGCCAGAGTAAGTACCAGAGATCAGCACATTGAACCACAGCTAGACAAACTGAAAGCTAAAGGAGTTACTAGGTTATTCCAAGAGAAAGTCTCAGGTGTTGACAGGGACAGGCCAGAGTTAAACAAGATGCTGGATTATGTCCGATCTGGTGACACCCTAGTAGTGACTAAGATTGACCGGATAGCCCGAAGCACTAAACACCTACTGGATATCACTGAGTTACTACAGAACAAAGGCGTTACCCTGAAGATCCTGAATATCAATCTGGATACGTCTAACCCTGCTGGCAAGATGATGTTAACCATGCTGGGAGCTATCGCAGAGTTTGAGCGTGACCTGCTACTTGAAAGACAGAAGGATGGTATTGAGAAAGCTAAACAGCTAGGTAAATACACTGGACGTAAGCCAACAGCAAGAGCTAAGAGTGATCAGGTTAAAGAGTTATTAGCCAAGGGATACAAGAAAACCCAGGTAGCTAAAGAGCTAGGTATCAGTGTTGCTTCAGTGTACCGGATTATCTCTGACTGACGGCTATAGCGCTTGATCAGGAAATAATACTCTCTACCCTGCCTTGTCTATGCTCGTCTGTGTTTGTCGGTCCACGGAAGCTCTCAGTAGCTCACAGATAATAAATAAGGGTCAATAACTGTGGTAGTCACTGGAGAGCCTACGGGGGACATGGTCTAGGATTGATACGTAATATGGAACTTCAGATTTTTGTAGTAGAAACAATGGGAGCAAAACTTCCCTCATCTCACTCAGGGGGAAAATGCGCTCAGTAGCATCAGCTCAGATTTAAGCTAATGGTTAACAACATTGTGATGACCCCAAATCTGGGTTGATTAACAGGTGCAATACTGA
>JAOZIG010000259.1 GCA_026014515.1 Candidatus Bathyarchaeota archaeon
AGACTAGGATCGCTGTCTTCGTTTGGCTCGATAAATCCAGTCTCTTGAAGGCTGCTTAGGAGCGGATAGATGCTACCGGGGCTTGGTTTCCACTCAGCATAATATTCTATCTCTTCGGCTATCTCGCTTCCAGACATTGGTTTCTCGTTAAGAAGTATCAATGTGATGGGGCGTAACATGCCTCTTGGGACTCCAATTGGGGGTCTGTGGTGTCTATGAAATTTTCTCATGTTTATGACTCCAATATCGAATGTGATATCGATTTCGATATCGAAAGCGATACTAGTTTAAAAAGGTTACCTAACCAAATTAGGACTGATTACCCCAGCGTTCTCTAAAGACAAGCTCAGAAACCTCCAGACGAGGCTCTTTTGTCTTAGAGTCATCAGAGAACCCAATAGGCAAAACGGATTCTACCATGAATCCATCTGGTACATCTATTACGTCAGATACTAGAACTGGGTTCGACGGCGTATAGGTTACAGTGGCTAAGCCAAGTTCTTCGATAGCGAGTGTCATGTACGTAATAGTTACCCATAGACTGGGCTTGTAATTAGGCGCAGATGTATCACCCACCACTACAATCAATATTGGTGCTTCTGTAAGGTTAGGCTTTGATGGGCTCAATCCTTTCTCCTTGTACCATACCTTTCTTTCAGGACTGAGGTTCTCATAGAACTCTTTTTCCCCTGCTTCAGATGCTTCTCTGATCTTCTTCTTCATCTCATGGCTTCTAACAATGATGAATCGCCATGGCTGTCTATTGCTTCCGCTGGGTGCCTGTCTGGCTGTCTCTAGTATGTATTCGATGTCCTCGTCTTTGATTGGTGTAGGTTTGAATTTTCTAGCTGTTTTTCGTTTGGTAGCTAGCTCCAGTATATTCATGCATATGCGTAGGGATTCAAGTGATAAATTGTTTAGGCTTCATAGAATCAAGTGCCTTTAGCGGTATTCTAGAGTTTGCCGCTTTCTATTACCTTTGTTTTCTTCGATACTCCCGGATGAAGAACGATATCAGACTAGTAAAATATGTGTAGAAACTCATCTTCACGATATACCAGTCATTAAACAGAACACTACTTCCTTCCCAATTCAAATCAGAGTAACTATGACTGTAAACAAGAGTCAAAACCACTAAACTGAGAACAAGTAAAACCAGTTTTCCGTCAGTTATCCTCTTACACAATCCATCCTGACTCGAATTAACTGGAATGGACTTAGGTTTAACCTCTCCCGGAGCAAATGGACAAGCATTCTTAATCATTGTTGAACCTTCCAAATATCTCAAGGGCAAGCTTGGTTGGCTGCATCAATTGATCTGTTGCGCTTAGTTGAATTCCCCTTTCTCTTGCTTCTGATTCCAGTAAGCTACGGCAAGACGACAGCAAATGGCATGATTTACAGTTTCCTTCATAGAGATACCATATTTTCAGCCCGTTGGCTTTACTGAGACTCACTATTACAGGAATATCGTAGGCTGGACTGTGAGCATTCATAACCCCATCTACAAGATTAACCATCTTTATCATCAGGTTGTTGGTTTCCGCTGCTTCCATGAATGCCTGCTCGACTTTCTGGTCAATGATTTGATATGCCTTGTGTACTGCTTGTCTACTGATACCAAGTTCTCGCCCAATATCTGATTGGGATAGATTATGCCGCCTAAGCTCCCAGATTCTTGTCTCTCTGGGCGTAAGATACCCTACTCGAAAAGTCAACCCCGCTCTGGTAAACCTTTGTTTGTTGACGTTTAAAATAATTTGCAATGAAAAAGAGGTTATTGGTATTGTCCACGGGCAGTTACAGGCCAAACAGCACAAACGTAGCCATCTTTTACGACAACTATCTCGTCATGCTGATTCACAGTAGTACAACAGTGGTTTGGCGTAAACTGTATCTTCTGACCCCAACGCAACTTGTTACGATTAGGATCACCTTCCTTGAAGTAGATGGTACCATGCTCCTCGCTTAGTCCAACTCTTTCAAAGTCCAGATACTCGCCATCAGCCTGAACCAATACAACTGGCTCTACACCTGCGTGACCGCCGGACATTACTTTAGCCCCTGCATCGGTTACTACCCTGTTCTGGAAGTTATCGCTGATTACTTGTGTTAGCACTGTGAGGCTGTTCTTGAAGTAGACATCATTGATTGTCTCCCAACCATAACCGCTACCCTCTTTTCCAGCACCAAAAACAAAGCTACCTGGCTCTATCTCGGTTATCCCCGGGTAGGTGCCTGTTACCTCAAAGGTTGCTGTACTTCCAGCGGATACTATCTCCACCTCTATTCCAGCTTCCCTTATGGCTTCAGCAGTATCGACGGTGAGCTTGTCTCGCTCAAGGGCTGTCTCTCTTGGAACTGGGTTCTCATAGCCATAGATTCCCCTGAACCTGAGTCCCGAAAGCTTGACTATTCTTTTAGCCATCTTGACTGCGTCCTCTCCCGGTGATACACCACAGCGTCCATGTGTTATCTCCATAATCACATCCTGTTTGACGCCCCATCGTTCAGCGATCCTACTGATCATTTCTGCTTCCTGAAGATTATCAAGGCTCGTGAGAACTTTGCCTTCTCCCATTGCGACTGTCATGCCTACTAGTCTTTCTAGTTTTGTGGGGTCTGAGATTTCTTGGCTGATTAGAATATTCTTGTCCCCATACAGGATGCCACTGTTGAGCAGTACCTCTGCCTCGCTAAGCTTTTGGGTCATTATTCCATATGCCCCCGCCTCGATTAGCTTGTTGCAGATGGCTGCTGCTTTGAATGTCTTGGCGTGGGGTCTTACGTTTACCTTTGCTTTTCGTGCGAATTTGAACATCTTGTCTAGGTTCCACTGGAACTTCTCTAGATCAAGGATTAATGCAGGTGTAGGTATCTCTTCAACTGGTTTTCCGATAATTGACATAATTGATGAGTGATGTATGGGCGCTTAACAGTTTCCAGTCTAGAAGTAGCCCTTCATCATTTTCTCCATCCACTCAGGGATGGTGGCGTCCTTCTTGTCATAGACTGGCACATATGGCTTGATATCGATAACTGGGGTACCATCTATCGCATCCAGTGCACGTACTCTCACGCTGTTCTCTGTTACCTCAACAATCTCAACCGCTGTTACTCCTATCCTATTTGGTCTATGTCTGGCGCGCTGAGCAAATATCCCAAGTAGAGGCATGTCTTGGCGTTCCTGTGGGTGACGTCTCAGATGTTTCTCTGGATTATACTCTGCTTCATGGAGGAATGTTAGTACCATAAGGTGGCTAAAGTCTTCTAAGCCGAGGAGTCCGGGGGCGTACTCTGATTCTAAGACGATTTCTGAGATTACTTCTCCCCAGTTCATGTCAACTGCTTCTGTTACTGGTGATTTTACCGTGCCAATTATCTTGCATTCCATGCAATAGAGAATAAGGTATTATGATAAAAATTGGAGGGGTTAGACAGTTACCCTGTATCTGTCCATTAGCTCTTGGCGTTTGCCCTCGTTCCATCCGGTTACATCAGTGTAGTAGCCGGTGATCCTGCTCCAGTGGCGCACGTTTGTGCTTCCACAGGTCGGGCAGCCGTTCAGCATTCCAGCTACAGTGCTCTGGCAGTTGCTACATACTGTAAGGTCCTTGGTGTAGCTGAAGTAGCCTATCTGGCTGTTTCGGCATATACGTTGGGTTAGCTTGTAGAGTGCCTCTGTGTCGCTGCTGCTCTCTCCTACCCATGCGTGGAAGATGTTTCCACCGCTGAGGATTGGGAAGAACTTGTGCTCAATATCGATCCTCTTGCCCAATGGTATCTTGGCGCCAACATAGGTGTGTGTACCATTGCTATAGTAGACTGGAGCGTCACGCTTCTTAACGAGGCTCTGAATGGTAGTGGTGTCACCTTTAACCATCTGGCGTGCCATCTGTTTGTATTCTGGGCTGACAAGGTCTGCGACAGCGAAGGTCTGTGCAGTTGACTCAGCAGGAGTTCTTGCTAGCATTACCTTCCATCCGCTTCTCATCTCCAAGCCTTTCCTGAACTTCTCCATATCAAGTAGAAGTCTAACCGCTAAGCGTACCGCGTCGTCTGACTCGTGGAGTTGGTTCCCTGTGAAGTATTGAACCATCTCGTTTACACCGACGACTCCGATTACCTGAACCAGCTCGTTGAAGTCTACTGCTGGTGGGCCTTTTTTACCGGTTCTTGGGTCTCTGGGTGTTTGTGTTGCGAATGGTACCATGTTGCTTCCGATGGCTTTGTCCATCCAGCGGCGTTTTGCTTGGAATACGCCCATGGCGAGCCTCATGTTCTCCTTGGCTAATGCAAGGAGTTTGTCATAGTCTCCGTTTGCCTGATATGCTAATCTTGGCATGTTGAGGCTTACTACTTGCCAGCCGCCCATGCTGAAGTGCATTCCGTCTTGGAACCAGAGTTTCTCGTTGAAGTGTTCATCTGTTTCCGGTGTGTTGGCGAACTGGTATGCGCAGCACTGATAGCAGCTTATACCGTTACCATAGCCTCTGTAGGCTGGTAGCATGTTGTCGAAGTATGGTGCTCCGAATTTTGATACTGCTTCGTGTACAAGTAGCCATAGGTCATCGTATTCTGGTTTGAAGAACTCTGGTGAGACGTAGTTCTCGTTCTTTGGGAAGTTGAATGGCTTACCCCAGTAGTCTCCTTCAAGAGATACCTCGTTGATAGCCCTGAAGAACATCTGAACCTCGTCCTCATAGTCACCATAGGTCTCGGGTCCAACCTGTCCATGTTTGACGACTGGTACATTCTTCCAGATGTCTGGTACACCCATTGGGAGCTGGATATTACTGAAGACTAGTTGTCCTCCACGTGTAACATATGTCTGGGTTAGCTCATAGAACATCATCTGGGCTAGCTGCTTTACCTGCTTGTAGTTCATACCACGTAGGAACGGAGCAAGGAACAGGGTATAGTACATGAATCCCTGTCCACCGCTAAAGTTAGTTTGACCCGCGGCAAGTACCTTGACGCTGTGGAGTACGGCTACTTCAGGCTGTTTCGCTGGTCCAGCTACGCTGCTTCTGAATCCCTGACCATCGGGAACCAAGCCATAATAAAGGAAGTATCTGAGGTCCCAGTCTTGACAGAATGGGCGAGTACCAAAATACTCCAGTGTGTGAATGTGAATATCGCCCTTAGTATGCGCTGTAGCCAGCTTGGGGTCCATCAACAGAAGATACTGCTCTTTGCTCAATCTGTCTGCTTTCTTCTTGTGAACCGTCTCAGGGTTAGGCTGAAGGTTAGCATTCTCCTTGCTCTCAAAGCCACCGCCTGTATCAATCTGGTAAGCATCATAGATTGGTGCACCTACCCTTGTGAGCAAGTTTCTATAGATTCCGAACTCTGGGACCTCGTGGCTCCATTCAAGAAGCAGGTTGTTTGTAACCTCTCTAATCATGGCACCAGAAACGAATCTAGGCTTCGTTAATCTGAATCTTCTTTCTACCTCGTCAGCGATCTTCTCCGCAGTTAACTCGCTAATAGCAGGGATATCAAACATCTTCTCCGCTAGCTGTGTCTCCTTCCCTAGCATGTCAACGATGCGTGACTTATCCCATGGTATTAGATACCCATCCGTGGTGTGAACCATGGGCATCCCCATGAAAAGACTGTCTGTAAAAAACTCGTCTATCCTTCTCTGAAACTGCGGCAAGTCCCTATGCTTCGCCAAGCTTTAACATCTCCAACACTCTTCCCTCAATCAATGTAGTACCCTCGAACAGCTCCTCAGAGGGCTTCACCGTCTCCTTATCCCCAAGAGTTAGGATCGGTGGATTTCCAAACATATTCATCATTACAAAATCCGTCTGGTTTTCCGTATCAAACCAATCTGCCTCAAACACGATATTCTGCGACTTCAAAAACTCCTTTAGCTTGTCGCATTTCGGGCAATCGGGCAGTGAATATACTGTGATCTTCATTTTATGCACCCTCTAGCGTGCTAAATCCATAATGCACACTAATCCTAGGTGATAAAATACGTGGTTTGTTCTATTTAGCGATGACTATCCATTTCATAATACCCATAAGATAGGGTGGGGAGAATAATCACGATAAAGTGAATAAACATGTGATTGTCACAAAATGTATGAATCATTATCATAATAGGGAATGGTTTCACGAGATTTTATATATCCTGCATGATCTACATTATTCGAAGCACGCGGGATTATTCGGTGAAACCATATGACTATAATCATCTGCCTCGTTGGAACGCACTACCGTCGAGCATTCGATGGTATTAGATACTGGAGCAAGATTCATGGTATAACCAAACTATACTTGCTCTATAGTGAGCCAAAAGGCGAAGGGGATCCTCCTGTTTTCAGTTATATGAGTAAGACTAACGCTGAAGAGCTTAGAGAGAAGCTAGAGATCCTTGATCCCATCATGGTGCCGTATAATCCGATGGAGCAGCGCAGCGCATTCAGGACAATTTACAGGATTCTTCACCTAGCTAGAGAAAGCGGCGAAGATGTCTTGATTGATATAACAAGCACAACTAACCTCACAATGGGTATCGCACTAACAACTGCATTGATGTTTAGAAACGCCAGAGTCTACAGTGTCCCATCCAAGGAACCAGCTTGGTATGTCACTGGGAAACCTGGTGACCCAGAGTTTGAGGACTGGTTTGAAAGCAACAGGGAGCAGGACAGCAGAGATCCCATCGAGTTAAAGCTCCCTGGTTATAGGCTTGAGCCCAGTAGTAAGCATGAGGAGAAGGAATGGGAGCGCGAGAAGAAATTATTGGTGCTTCTTCATGAGAACGGTGGCGAGGCTGATAGTATCAGTGATATTATCCGTTGGTTCGGCTACAAGGCTGCCAATAGTACCTTGCGTAACCGGTTTAGTAGGATTGTTTCACGGCTTGAGATGAAGGGTCTTGTTGATGCTGAGAAGGGTAGTAAGATGAAGGTGATTAGTCTCACTGATTTTGGTGAGATATTCGCTGAGGCATTAACTGAGGGTGCTGCTGAGTAATTTACGCTTATTTCATTTCTATGTAAAAACTTGTTTTTTCTTGAAGGGTCTGTTGATTCATTTTAGGTATTCTCTCATTCATTGATCTAATTCTATAATACTATACTGCAAACACAAGTCTTAGGGAAAAACCATGTTAAGCTATCTTTTTAAAAGAGGCGCAATCAGTTCATCCTACACTGAGGGAAAAGAATGAAGGTACAATTAACCTTAACCCCAGCCGAAGGCAAGAGGCTGATTGCCAAGGCTGTTGCTAACATGGAGAATGTTCAATACGCACACAAGAACGGTACACTGATAATCGCCACAAGTACGACAAACGGATACGTTGTAGAGGAGCTTATTGGAGAAGAAATCAATAAAGGAATGTTCACTGCTGGCGTAGTCACAAAGGAAGGCGGACAGATCACAGTCCCAGATGGACGATACGATCACTATGTCTTCGTTGAAGGTGAGTTACATAAATGCTCATCACCTGAGCTTGTTCCATATCTTGCGAAGATGGGACCAGATGATGTTTTCATCAAGGGTGCAAACGCTATCGATCCTTTTGGTGCTGCAGGAGTACTGCTCCATGGTGGAGGCGGTGGAACCGTTGGCACTGCTTGGGGACATGTCACTCGAAACGGTATTCAATGTATCATTCCCGCGGGTCTTGAGAAACTGGTGCCCGTAAGCCTCACAGATGTAACAGTGAGGATCGGAGCTAATGTCTTTGACAAGGCGATGGGATGGCCTTGTGGGATGATGGTCATTCAGGGACAGGTTATTACTGAGATAGAGGCATTCCAGATTCTGTTCGGCGTTGAGGCTGTTCCCATCGCTGGTGGCGGAATTGATGGCGGAGAAGGTTCCAAGATGTTCCTTCTTGAAGGTCCAAACGAGAACGCTGAGGCTGCCTACGAGTACGTCGTGAGCATCAAGGGTGAGCCTTGTCTCAAGACCAAGCTCATGAAGAAACCCGATACCCTAGCATAACCATTCTATTGTTTTTGCGCCGTGGAAGGCTGCAAAGTCTTCTAGGTTTTTTTCTAATTTGTCTCTGTAGTGTTCTGTTTCTTTGAATCCGGGTTCTGTCCAGTAGCCTCTGATGATGAGTCGTTCTTCTTTTCTTTACATTTTTGGTTCTATTCTTGCTACTATCTTGTCACCGTAGATTACTGGTAGGTGGTAGTAGCCGTAGACGCGTTGATCTACTGGTATGTATATTTCAAGCTTGGACTGGAATCCGAAGAGACGCTTTATCCTGTCTCGGTTCCACATGAAGTTATCAAAATAGATCACAATCTGAACATCATCAAAATCAAAGTCATCATCAATCTCCTCAAGACGAGATCGGTCCTCCTCAAGACAATAATATAGTCTAGAATCGTCATCCAATTCAATTCTCTCTACGTCTTCTTGTTTCTGGAGCCATTCCTCAATCTTAGATGGAGTTAAACGAATCCTTGTCATATGATGCTGATAATATTCGCGTGCATCTTTGGGCAGGATAGCTCCTAGACACTTCATGGTTTTTTCAAAGTAGAATCTGATTCGTTCCTCTCTACTTGGTGGCTCCTTGTTTACTTTTTCTGGGATCACGTTCTCTGTGAGGTCGTAGTATCTTTGGAAGTTGACACGTTCCGATATGGATAGGATTCCAGCGCTATACAGGTAGTCCATTGCTATCTTCTCGTTTTTCCTATTCCACCATCCACCTTTTCCCTGCTTCTTGGATTCAAAATCCTTACTGGATAATGGGCCCTCGTCTTTGATTCGTTTGATCACGTGGTCTACGAGTTCTTTGCCTTGTCCTGTTCTTTTCTCAAGTCTGGGTATTACTTCTTTTTCACGAGTCTTCATTGCAGGAACATAGTACCTGTAGTGTTCCATAGGAATGTAACAGGCTGCGTGTGCCCAGTACTCGAAGAGTTTCCGATCCTTGTAGGCTAGGATATCAAGATGTGTTTTCTCATAGTTGCCTAGTCTGCTCCAGAGGGTTAGGTAGTGAGCGCGTTCAATGACGCTGATGGTGTCTATTTGGAGGCAGCCAAGAGTATTGATGGTATTGTAGACATCCTGTTTCGTCGGGTTATCGATGTTCTTGTTTAGCCGTTGTTTCTCG
>JAOZIG010000223.1 GCA_026014515.1 Candidatus Bathyarchaeota archaeon
ATTCATCATTGGCGGATTTACAGGATGGCTTACAGAACGTCCAGCTCTCGGAAAAAGTACCGCTTTAATCGCTATAATCAGTTATAGCCTGCTTGACGCTGGTTCATGGTTTGCCCTTAAAGTGTACCAGCTCAGTGGCGGATATACTGGTGTCTATGTTCCTGATCTTTTCAGTTTCGCGGGCGAGAATGGATTAAATCTGTTAATCTTTTTCGTGTTCTTCGTTATCTTTGTCGGGCTTTTTGGATATGATCGTCTACGGGGCTCAAGTTTCGGCTTAGATGTGAAAAACAAGACTGATGTAGCTGTTCAAAGCCAAGCAGTATTCTTGGGCTGTGGCTTGATTGGCGTAGCTGGATGCCTTTTATCCATCTATTATGGATATGTGGTTCAAGCCAACTTCTATGGAATAAGCTGGAAACTCTATCCTTTGCTTGTTTTGTTAGTGGCTGGGTCAAGCGGTGGATCAGGTCTGGTAGTTGGTGTCCTTGTATTGATGGGTTTCCAGTATCTACTCACTATTAGCAGACCCCTATCTACTCAGTTCATCTTTTTCCCCGTAGCCTATCTACACAACATAGAGCTAGGATTACTGATCATACTCGCGTGCTTTTATCTCGCGAAACGTGAAAAAACCAACTCTGAACCCGAGGTGTTGGATCAATGAACCCTCAAATCTTATTTCAAAAATATCTTGGCTGGTGTCCCGGAGCCGAGTCTGCTTCAAAGTTTATACCCGATCATGATGTCGCGGGAGATACGATAGCCATCTTCGCTTCAGCTCTGATGTTAATCATATCATTCTCTTCATTAAACGGTATACTCAGGTTCATCGTCATGGCATTCTCAGCCTTCATAGGCATACCCCTCTGCTGGATCAAAATCAGAGGCAAAAAAGCAGGACCACAAGAAGGAACATACCCAGAAAACAAGGAACCAACACCCTCAGAGCCATTCGGAGAATTCAACCTAGACAGCCCCGGCGCAGAAGCATCAGTATTCGGGCCATCACGATCCACAGCAGAATACAACACAGACATGATGATAAGCCGAGAATGGCTACACCCGGACATACTATGGCACCGAAAACACCTCAAAAAAGAGGAGGAAAAACAATGATAGAAGAAATAATCATGAGATTACTCGGTTGGTGTCCCGGACCAGATGCAGCAGTCGAGTTCAAGGAGAAACAAGGCACACAAAAAGTAGCCGGACTAGCCGGACTACTAGGCGTATGGCTTCTAGGGTACTGGT
>JAOZIG010000296.1 GCA_026014515.1 Candidatus Bathyarchaeota archaeon
ACCAGCAATATGGGGCATGGTAGCTTTCGTAGGAGGAATAGCATGCCTAGGTGGGGTTTTCCTCTACTTTACAAAAGAAAGATAACCGCCTAAAACCAAGAACGCTCATGTATTGAGCGTAAACTCGGTTACCATACCACTTTTTTACATAGATCAATACCAAAAAGAAGCCATTTTAGGGATTATTTTAGAGAAACAAGGACTTCTGTAACTGGAACGCAGTACCCCCCCCCCTCCCTGTTAGCCGCTATTCAGGTTAGTTTTGTTTCAAAGATTGAAGTATTGGCTCGTATTCCTTGAAGCGCTTACGCATGGTTACCTCTGATGTGCTTGCGGCTCGTGCTAACTCAGCCTGAGTTATGTTTACTCCGACTTCCTGACACGCTAGGTAAAGCACAGCGGCGGCAACCCCTCTCGGGTTTTTTCCGACGATAAGATTCATTTCACGTGCCTTGTCCAGAATCTTTATTGATTGGACTTCGACCCGTCCATTGAGTTTTAGCTTTGATGATAGACTTGAGATGAATTTTGCTGGTCTATCGATGGGGGTCTTGAATCCAAGCTCCTTCACGAGCAGCCTGTAATAGTATTTTACCTCGTGTTCTGTAAGATGAGCCGGCCCAGCGATGTCCTTGATTGATCTTGGTAGCTTGTTTGTTCTACAAGCCGCATATATGCTGGCAGCCACGAATCCATCAATTGATCTACCTCGTACCAAGTCCTCTTTCAATACACGGCGATACGTATGAGCTGCCTGCTCATGAATATGGTCAGGCAGATGCAACTCATTACATACACGGCTCATCTCAGACAAAGCGATCTTTAGGTTACGTTGCCATGTATCATTGATCTTTGTACGCTGGTCCTGTTTCTTGAGGCGATTCATCCTATCCATGGTCTCTGGGTCCAGTTTTTTCCCCTTGGAGTCATATCCACTGTGGAAGGTTGTGGACAAGCCTTTATCGAATATCTTGTTTGACAACGCGTAACCACTTCTACTGCGGTCATTGTGCTCTTGGAAGGAGTATGCCCTCCAGTCCTGGTTAAGGCTGTACCCACGTTCAACGACAACCAGTCCACATTTAGAGCATATTATCTCGCCGGTCTTTACGTCCTCGATTAGATTTGTGGACTTGCAGGCGGAGCATTGATGAATGTTTTCAGCTTCACTTTGGATATAGTTTTGTTGCGTCATCATTTTTTATCACCTTATTAATATCATTATATGAATTGATCTAACAGTAAGTAATTG
>JAOZIG010000101.1:0-3186 GCA_026014515.1 Candidatus Bathyarchaeota archaeon
GGACGCGAGATAGTGGGTAAAGAAGTAAAATGCAGTATGTGTAAAGATAAGTTCTGTTCACAGAAATGCATGCTTGAGCATAAGAACGCTATGCATGCTCCGAGATACTAACGTATCTCCATCTCGATATAGACTTCGTTGGGTACACGTATTCTCATGATGCTCCGCATTACGCGGTCACGTGCATCAATCTCGATGAGACGCTTATGAACACGCATCTCATACCTGTCCCATGTGTCGCTGCCATCACCGCAAGGAGTTCGCCGTGTTGGAACCACTAATTTCTTTGTTGGTAGTGGAATTGGTCCTACTAGTTTTACGCCTATCCTCTTGGCAATGTCCTTGATCTCGTCGCAGACACCTTGTAGCTTTTCTGTGTCAGTGCTTGTTAGCTTGATCCTTGCTCGTCTAGCCATCTTATTCCCCGTTGTTACCTGAGAGTTAGAACTTAAATGTTTCTTAAAAAAGGATTGGGAGGAGTTTACTCCTCGATCTCTAGCACGACACCGGCACCGATGGTGGTACCCATGTCACGCAGAGCGAAACGGCCTAGCTGTGGATAGTCCTTAAAGACCTCCATCGCAGTTGGCATCAGTGGCACAAAGCGTACCGTTGCTGCCTCACCAGTCCTCAAGTAGGCTGGGTTCTCCTCGACTACCTGACCAGTCCTTGGGTCAAGCTTTGCTAGTAGCTTGTCGAATCTTACCGCGATCTGTGCTGTGTGCAGGTGCAGTACTGGTGTATATCCCTCGCCAACCGCCGTTGGGTGGTTGATGATGAATATCCTACCAACGAAAGCCTTTGCTACACGGCATGGATTGTTCGGGTGGCTAACGACCTCTCCACGCCTGAGTTTGTCCTTGGGGACGCCCTTGACGTTGAAGCCGATGTTGTCGCCTGGACCCGCCTTATCGATCTTTGTGTAGTGAGTCTCGATGCTGTTGACCTTGCCCTTCTCGCCGCTTGGCATGAATAAGACATCGTCGCCTGGCTTGAGCTCGCCTGTCTCTACCTTACCGACTGGTGTGGTACCTACGCCCCTGATTGTATAGATTTCCTGTACAGGAATCCTCAGTGGCTTGTCGGTTGGCTTTGGTGGTAGCTCGAAGTCGTCCAGCGCCTCTAGGAGGGTTGGACCATTGTACCAGGGCATCTTGTCGCTCTTGTTGACTAGGTTGTCGCCTGTCCAGCCGCTTGTTGGTACGAAGTGGATCTTTTCCGTGTTATAGCCGACTTGTTTGAGTAGTCTGCTTACTCCGTCCTTGACTTCCTCGTATCTGTTCTGTTCCCAGTTTACGCTGGCGTCGTCCATCTTGTTGACTGCGACGACCATCTGGTTAACACCAAGGGTCTTGGCTAGGAAGGCGTGCTCTCTTGTCTGACCGCCTGGGTTTGTACCCGCCTCGTATTCTCCACGCTTGGCGGAGATCATGAGGATTGCTCCGTCTGCCTGGCTTGCACCAGTGACCATGTTCTTGACGAAGTCCCTGTGGCCAGGGCTGTCAATGATGGTGAAGACGTTCTTCCTTGTCTCTAGCTCGTAGAAAGCAAGGTCGATGGTTACGCCTCTTTCACGCTCTTCTTTGAGCCTGTCGAGTACCCATGCGTATTTGAAGGACTCTTTACCGAGTGCTTTTGCTTCTGCCTCAAAGTCCTTGAGCTGCTTCTCTGGAATTGCGCCTGCATCGTAGAAGAGGTGTCCGACACTTGTGGACTTGCCGTGGTCTACGTGGCCGATGATGATTAGGTTAATATGAGGTTTATCCCTCTTGCTCATCTTTGAATTCTCCTACACCATCAACCTATATGCAGAATAAAAATGTTAAGGTAGGAGTAAATACTAGGCAGATTATATAAGAACGAGATCAAAATCACGTTTTATCCGGCACTAAACCCCAGAAATCAGTAACATTTAATATAGTAGCATGTATCCGATGGTTGGAGAATCAAATGGCAAACGGATTATACGCTGCCCGTAGGAACCGCAACGTAAGGAAAAAGATGCGGTACAAGAGTAAGGACTACGTCCTACGGTTGAAGAGGAGAACAGAGAAAAACGATCTCCTAGAAGGAGCACCCATGGGCAGGGGTATCGTACTACAAAAAGTAGGTATCGAGAGCAAGCAGCCCAACAGCGCCATCAGAAAATGCGTGAGGGTACAGCTGATCAAGAACGGTAAACTAGCCACCGCTTTCCTACCCGGAGACGGAGCACTAAACCACGTAGATGAGCACGATGAGGTCACAATCGAGGGTATCCACGGACCACGCAGCAGGTCAATGGGTGACATCCCCGGTGTAAGATACAAAGTAAACGCTGTAAACGGTACACCTCTAAAGCTTCTAGTTCTGGGCAAAGTCCAGAAATCAATGAGATAAATATTATCTCAATTTTTTAGTGGGCGATAACCTCGCCTTTAACGCCACCAGTCTCTTTAATCATAAAGACAAAAGGTACAGTGATTAGCATTAACGCGGCTGCTAAGTAGAAACATGGTTTTACGCCGTAATCAGTCATTACCGCAGCCATTATGATGGGTCCAACAAGGGAGCCTCCGTCAAAGAATGTCCTATAGGCGCCTATTGCTGCGCCTCTTTGTTCTGGAGTGACTGCTTCGGCTGATACTACTGGTCCAACTATCCAGATGGCTCCTGATGTAAATCCGATGATGGCGATTATGGCTGAGATTGTTAGTAGGGTGGTGAATCCAGACATTACTATGATGAGTATTGATGTACCTATGAGTCCAAAGAGAAGGACAGGCTTTCTACCAATTCTATCCGCGAAGGTTCCCATGGTGAACATGGCGATAACGAAACCGATTGAACGAGCCCCCATCATATAACCTACTTCTGATAATGTGAACCCAAGCTCTGAGTTAGCATAGACACTAAGCACCGTGTTGATGAGTCCACTGGTCATTATGAACTCAGCCAAAGTAACTGCAGCGATAACCAGCAAAGTCTTGTTCTTCAGAACTCCAAGCACATCACCAATTTTCAGTGGCTGGGCAGTTGGTCCTTGCACTGTTTCTCGTCTAATATAGGGTGGTATGATGAACAAGGCGAATGCTATCGCTGATAATAGAAGGGCTGTCATGAACCCTCCTTGCCATCCAAGGCTGTCTACTATTCTTCCACTGAATGTTGAGCCGATTATCTGTCCTATGAACTCAATGCCTTGGA
>JAOZIG010000101.1:3196-9070 GCA_026014515.1 Candidatus Bathyarchaeota archaeon
TTGTCCACGTTTATTGGCGTCAACAAGGTTTACTATGAAAGTCATTGAGACCGCGAAGAAGAATGGTGCACCGAATCCGTTTATCGCCCTGATAATCACTAAAAACAATGGATCACGCACGAAGAGCATCAAGACGTTTCCAAGTACCGTGAGGATCAAACCAAAAGCCATAGGCTTGTAGTACCCGAATTTGCTGCTGATGTAGCCGCTGGGTATCTCTAAGACTACCCTGCTTATCCAGTATCCTGATACTGCCCATCCTATCATGACTCCTGTTGCGCCGATATCCTTGGCGTAGATGGATAGAATGGGGTTCGTAAGCATAATGCTGAACATTGAAAGGAATGCTACGATGCATAGAAGATAATAGCTTTTAGGATAATCTCTGAGCGACATAATATCAGTACGGTGCGGGTTCTTTCCTTTAAACTAATCGAAAAAAGCGATAAGCCTTTTATTTGGGTACCCCTTTCAAAGTCACTGCACACTCAAGACGTGGTCAAATGAGCGAAGACGAAGTACAAACAATAGAAGAAGGAATCAAGCTCTTCGGAGAATGGGGCTTTGAGGACATAGAGATAAGAGACATTGGCCTCAAACGCTACATCAACCTTGACCCAATCTACCTACCCCACAGCGGCGGCAGGCACGAGGCACGAAAATTCAGGAAGAGTAACCTGAACATCGTGGAGCGCCTCATCAACAACTTGATGAAGCCTGGGACAAGCGGCGGAGACAAGATCAGAATTACTAGCGCGGTAAAGACAGCATTCAGCATTATCAACCTAAAGACCGGACGTAACCCCGTCGAGGTACTTGTAAGGGCAATCGAGAACAGCGCCCCCAACGAGGACACCACGAGGATCGGTTACGGTGGCGTCGTTTATCGTCTAGCCGTTGACTGCAGCCCACAGCGTAGGATCGACTTGGCTCTACGTTACATTGCAAGGGGTATCAAGGAGCAGACTTTTGGTAACCGTAAGACTCTTGAGGAGATCGTCGCGGACCAGCTCATAGGCGCAGCGAACAATGATGGTAACAACTTTGCTGTTCGCCGTAAGCAGGAAGTCGAGCGTATCGCTCTCTCCAGCCGATAAAACCATTTTTATAATATTTTTATTAGAATAGGCTTCCAACTGC
This sequence comes from Candidatus Bathyarchaeota archaeon, assembly GCA_026014515.1. Lineage (GTDB taxonomy): Archaea > Thermoproteota > Bathyarchaeia > TCS64 > TCS64 > RBG-16-57-9. The sequence goes on from JAOZIG010000101.1 coordinate 4,337, forward strand.
GAAGCCGATTAAACCTATCAACATCAGGTAGAGTATTCTTTTCTTGACTGATCTAGCTGTTTCTCGTGCTGGGTCTGCTACAATCTGGTAGCTGCTGAGGATTAATCCAAGGTCTGTTATGGCGACGAATGGGATATACCAGAATGAAACCAGTTTTAGATAAACTGGAACTATGGATGACGCCACTGCCGCTAAAAAGAACAAGGTGGCTATGTCCGCGGCACGGCTTGCGCCATTTGAGACTGCTACTGTTTTCACTCCAGCTGCGCGGTCTCCCTGGATGTCTACTATGCCTTTGGTTACTTCTCTTCCTGTATTGGATAGGAATGCTAGGAGGCTGAAGCTTGCTGATGCCCAGAGTTGTCCTGATAGGATGCCTCCATAGATGAATGGTAGTGCTATGCATGAGCTTACCATTAGGTTGCCGAGGAATCCTGTCTTCTTTCCCCATATGCTGTAGACCATCATTACTATCCATGCAAAGACCGCTATTGCGAAGGCTCCCAAGCTGATTCTCCATGAAGAGTACAATCCAATGGTGCTAAGGATGACTGTGAATATTACCGCTGATTGTGGGCTTATTCTTCCGCTTGGTATGGGTCTGTGAGGTTCATTGATGAAATCTATCTCCCTGTCATAGTAGTCGTTTATAGCCATAGATGCTCCAGTTAGCGTGAAACCTGTTATGAACGAGTATAGGAGTAGTGTCCAGTTGCTTAGAAGCTGTATGCCGCCTGTTATTGCTGCGCCTACGATGATGGCAGCACCCACCATGAAGCTGTTCACAGGACGCATTATCTCCAGATAATCCTTTGGGCTACCCATACGATATGCAAGGGGTGCTGAATTAAAACTGTATCCAATAGTAACTGTTAAAGATAATTGAACATAACATGTTTTCGGGTGTACTGTTGAAGCTAGACGCATTCAAACTAACACAATCAGGCAACCGAGGCGTAGCCGACATATACATCACGGTATTCAGGGCAGGCGACTTAGTCCACAGATGTAAAATAGACCGTAGAACCCCCTCAAATCCCTCTGGATACCAGCGGATGCCCAGTGAACGACGACTCAGCATGATAAGAGGCTCAGCAGTCAGGTACCTTGTGCGCGAGCTAGGATACTTCCCAACATCGATCTTGTTGAATGTAAGGGGAGATGTAACATTTAGCGAGGAGAAATCCCAGAGCTGGTTCAGCTATGGGCTCTTGGATACTGTTGGAGATGATTTCTGGGTAATCGATGGACAACACAGGATAGAGGCCTTGAAGCGCGCGATAGCCAGAAACAGGGACTTTGAGGATTATCCTGTGATAGCGAGTATTCTTCGTCTCCCAGACCGGTTTGATGAGATGCTTTTGTTCTACATAGTCAACCGTCGCCAGAAGGGAGTCAAAACAGACCTAGTCTACAGGCATCTACAGCGCATGTTGATACGAAAGGGCGAGGACTGGCTATTGGACTTGGAGGGAAAACGGGGATTAACCCAGAGCTATGCCATTGAGATCGTTGATGTATTGAACAAGGAACCTGTGAGCCCATGGTATGGACGAATACAGGAGGTAGGTGAACCCAAGCACATGGATCATATCATCAATGATAGCGACATGATCCAGTCAATCACCTTGATTCTCGGTGAACACTACTTCAAGAACATGCCCATCAAGGAGATCGCATATCACCTAATAGACTACTGGAATGCCCTCTACAATATCTACCCCGAATGTTACACTGACCCAAGAGGGTTCTCGCTTCTCCAGCGTCCCGGTATGCCCGCGTTAAACCGGCTTTTCATCGATATCTATGGATTAGCGCTTCAAGAGGGTGAGGTAACAGAGGAATCCATGTATAATCTCTTAACGCGGTTGCTATCAGAGACCCCTAATCATCCGGTTCCTGAGTTCAGGTACCCTATTGAGCCTGCATTCTGGGGCTTCAGCTCTGGGCCAGTCTATGGGGTGTCTACTACTCGTCAGAACATTCAGGACTTGTATGATAATCTACAGGAAAAAATATGGTTAGCTGGAGGCTAAGCCCGCTCGATCCTTACCTCTTCTCCGCTTCTTACATTCTTGAACACGGTGGAGTCGCCATCGATCTTACCGAAGACATTGACTGGGCTAGCTGGTCTTATCTCGTCTCCTCTGCTCATGGGGGTGCGTCCGAAGAAGATGCAGAAGGCGTTTCCCGGTGGCCAGTATGCTATGTCGCCTAGTTCTACGACTGGTTTGCTGTTTTCTTCTGGTGTCTCGACTGGGATGGTGAAGTATATCTCGTCGCCCCATGTGTTTGCGTGTCCAGTGATGGGTAGTGCTTCTGTGAATGCTTTGGCGGTCTTTGGGTTTTCGTTTGTGAGGGTGGAGGTGATTGTTCCTGTGCTTTTTGTGGTGATCTTTATCTTCATATGTATTGGTTGAAAATTTCAATCACTTAAGGTTTTTACATGGGTTGTCGTATTGTATGCGATTACAAGATGCCGGCTCAGTGGGTCAAGAACAAGGCAGTATTCTTAGCCGTAGTAGCCCTGTTTCTCTTCAGTACGTCCATGGTCTCCGGGGATATATCCGGTACAGTAACGGGACCAGACGGAGCACCGGTAACCGCCTCAATATATGTTTTTGAAGAAGTACGAGAGATAGCATCGACCCAGAGCACAGAGACTGGTTTCTTTATTGAGCTTCCACCCGGGCAATATACAGTTAAGATTCTCGCTGATGATCCCGAGACTGATGGTTACGATTATCTTCCAGTCCTCATTTCGGTTGATGGCGAATTTAGTGGAAGAGATATCTGGCTTCAGTATGGGTCTACTGTTCGTTTGACTGGTGATTTCCAGTATATTGACACCGAGAATATTCCTCTGAAAAACGTTTTTGAGGTCCAGCGAGATGGCGCGGTCATTGTATCGACTGGTTTCCCCTTATCTTTCAGCGATAAGAACGGAGGCATATACACGATACCCGGTTTACCTGATCGTGATGTCATTGTACCCGTTGATTCTGTTATCGATCTTAATGTCTCAAGTAGTATATTGATAAACTCGGAGATTACTCAGCGGAGCTTTTTAATACCGTGGCTATCGACGCCAAGTAAAGGTGAGGTAGTCACCGTTGATGTACGAGAGTACACCATTCTCCTCAGTAAAACCTTAGCAGATGATATGTTAAGCGAGTTGGAGACTCGGTTAGATGAGATGGATCAGTATGGGTTCTATCTCGCTAAGCAGGAGACTGCGTTAAGTAACGGTATAGCGTATCTTGAGGACTCGGTGATTCACTATGAGAGTGCTGATTATGATTCCAGCTTTGGCTCACTGAAACGCGGGTATATCCTGTTTGACCACACTAACAATGAGCTTGTGAACATGTATCTCGACGCCAAGTTCAGCGTCTACATACTAATCGCGTTCCTCACAATAGCCTCGATAATCACAGGTTATCTTCTATTCGATGAACTAGTAAAACAGGTAATCACAGACATCATCATATTGGGCATCAGCCTCATATTCTTCTATTACACGTATCCGGGCAGCCGAACAATCCCCCTATCAAACTTCATACTGGTATCCGCTGCTTATCTCGCAGGTTTCATAATCCTCGGGTCCATGTTCCCACGCTTATTCACAAAGGGTAGCCCAGATGGAAGAGTCCACACAAGAAACCTCATCGCACCAATATTCAACTTAGCACGGAGAAGCCTACGCAGAAGACGAGTAAGATTCCTACTAACCTTCATCTCAATCACCCTACTAGTCATGAGTTTCGTAACCCTCACCAGCTTCAGCGAAGGATATGGATTAATCACAGGGGAAAACCAGCCCAAGACAGGCTGGACAGGTGTCTATATCCGGGAAGGAACTTGGAGCCAATCAGAACCATCATTCATCATTAATGACGAGACCGAGTACAACTGGCTCGCGGGGCAACCTGAAGTCGATTATATGTCGCCTAGGGCGGAAAGCACTGCTTTGACGTATCCTTTGTTGAATGTGAATGGTCAGAGTATTCGCGGCGTTATTGGTGTAGGTTCAGAGGAAGCCGCCTTCATCGATATCATGGACACGGTTGTCACTGGTGAGATGCCCACAGGAAACGGAGTTCTAATAGGCGAAGCATTAGCAGAATCCACTGGATTATCAGTGGGCGCCGAGTTCTACATCGGATTAAACCTGTACACCGTTTCGGGGGTATTCAGTGATAACTTATTCGCGGCTTTGAAGGATGTTGATGGAACACCATATGCCCCCGATAAGTGGGTGAATACTAACCCAGACGGGGAAGTCCCAAGCTATGTATTGAAAGAGGCTGATCCAAGCGAGGTACTCGTAATGAGCACTGAGGCAGCCCTTCAGATACCCATGGTAGGTGTCCAGAGAATCGCTTTCAAGATCAATCCAGAGTACAATGCTACAAGGTTCGCGGAGCGTCTAGCCCTAGAAAGAGGGTACTTGTCTTGGGCGAACACCGCTGAGGCATATACCTCATACCGACTTGGCAACTATTTCCAAGGAAAAGGTGCTACATTGGTGATCCCATGGGTCATTGTTGTACTAAACGTCGTAGTTACCATGTTGAACAGCCTCTATGAGCGGAGAAAAGAGATAGAAATACTCAGCTCAGTGGGACTAAACCCCGCACAAGTATCATCAATATTCGTCGCAGAAGCCGCAATCACTGGATTCATAGCTGGTGGACTAGGTTACCTCGTGGGACTTGGATTCTACAAGGCACT
>JAOZIG010000005.1 GCA_026014515.1 Candidatus Bathyarchaeota archaeon
AGATGAGCTCCATGAGTGCGAGGGTACATGGTCTTAAGGGCAGAGGAACCTTGGAGACCGGCGGCTACGCTGACATCGTCCTGATGGACTTGCCAAATCTCAAGGTTACAGCCAACGAGATTGAGCCCAGACAGCACCCAGAAGGAATAAAGTATGTTTTCGTCAACGGTGAGCCAGTCGTCAAAGAGGGAAAACACACAGGCGCCAGACCCGGCAAGGTTTTGAGACGGGTTTAGCGTTTTTTATCCTTTTTACCCGGTTTTTTGTCAATAATTACTATAGTTATTCCGGTTTGATTTTTTTTATTTAAAAGGAAAATGCTTTTAACTCTTTACAATGCTTACCTTAAACACCAGCGTAAAAACTAGATGAGGAATCTATATGGATAGATCTAATACCGTTTTCATTGGGAGAAAGCCGGTTCTCAACTATGTTCTCGCATGCATGACCTTGTTCAAGTCAGGCTACGAAGAAGTAATCATCAAGGCTAGGGGACGAAGCATCAGCAGGGCTGTTGATGTAGTCGAGGTCCTCAAGAACAGGTTCATGGCAGACGCAGTGGTATCCGACATAAAAATCGGCACCGAGACCGTCGAAAGCGATGACAGAGGACCCTCCAACATAAGCACCATTGACATCACTGTCAAAGCTTAAATAAGACGGTGGAGCATCCTGATTCCTCCTACGCACCGGAGGACCTATCGACGTGCAGATACAGCTATGTGAGTTCTGTCTAAAGAGCGGAATGCTCTGTAACAAGTGCCAAGCTAAGGTACAGTCCGGGGAAGTCAGTGATCAATATATCGAGGTAGCTAAACTACTGCTGGATATAGAAAACCAATACCAGTTCCTCCAGAAAGTGAGGCTGGACAATGTCTTAGAAGCAGGCGGTTTTCTAGTACTAGTTGTAGGAAAAGGAGATTCAGCGAAGTTTAACGCCGATCCAAAGCTAGTCCGCGACTTGGGTGACCAGTTCAACAAGCGTGTACTGGTTATCGAGAGCGGCGTCAAGGACAGGCAGTTCCTTGAGGACCTATTCGCAAACCAGCATATCGTGACCATTAACATCATCTGGCTACCTGACGGAAGCACAGAGACCCGTGTAGTACTACAGGGACGCGGTAACAGGCGTCTCAGCAAAAAGCGTCTGCAGGCATTAGTCAACGTCGCAAAGACCGTACGAAATATGGATCTTCGCGTTGAGTACGCCTACTGGCCGCTAAACTTTTTATACCCTTTTCATGT
>JAOZIG010000369.1 GCA_026014515.1 Candidatus Bathyarchaeota archaeon
ACTGGGACTACACGCTCAACCAGGTGTTCTTTGAGGACCTGGGACTGCGTGCTCCCGACTACTTCCTGGACAGCGTGGGCAAGGACCTAGGCGAGACGATGGGCAACATCATCGCCAAGAGCTACGGGGTGATCCAGAAGGAGAAGCCCGATGCGCTGTTGGTGCTGGGAGATACCAACAGCGCCCTTTCGGCCATCAGCGCGAAACGGCTGAAAGTACCAATTTTCCACATGGAGGCGGGCAACCGCTGCTGGGACTGGAACGTGAGCGAGATGATCAACCGCAAGATTGTGGACCACATCAGCGACATCAACCTGCCCTACACCGAGCACTCCAGAAGATACCTGCTCTCCGAAGGACTGGACGGCAAGACAATCTTCGTCACCGGCTCTCCTATGCGTGAAGTCTTGGACAATCACATGGAAGGCATCCAGAAGAGTGATATGCTTGATAGGCTGAATCTTGAGAAGAACTATTATATCCTGGTCTCTGCCCACCGGGAAGAGAACATAGACAACGAAGAACACTTCATGTCGCTGATGACTGCCATCAACAACATAGCAGAGAAGTACCAGATGCCTGTCATTTACAGTACCCATCCCAGAAGCAAGAAGTTCATCGACCTGAGAAGCTTCAAGTTCCATTCTATGGTGCAGAGCCTCAAGCCCTTCGGGTTCCTGGATTACAACAAGCTGCAGATGAATGCCTACTGTGTGCTTTCTGACAGTGGTACACTCAGTGAGGAGTCAGCAATGCTGGACTTCGCAGGAGTTCTGATACGAACAAGTACTGAAAGGCCGGAAGTCTTGGATAAGGGAACAGTTGTCATTGGAGGTGTTACCACCAATGAAATCGAGCAAGCCCTTGAAATGGCTGTGATCATGCGGGACAACAAGGAAAAGACAGAGATGCCTGATGACTATCATGATACCAACGTGTCGGTGAAGGTGGTCAAGCTGATACAGAGCTATGCTAAGATTGTGAATGAGGCGGTGTGGGGGAAGACTTCTTCAATACACAGTTGAGTTAAAGTATAAGAAGTTTGAAAAATATTGATTGTCTTTCATAGTTGTAAATTTAAATTTTTAACGAAAATTAATGCAAGACTCATATATTGTTATGGTCGTGAGCAAATAACCACTGAGAGTCAAGGGAGAAGAACCATTGAGAGTCAGTCACTATCAAAGTCAAAGTAAGACAACCAAACCTGCCAAGATTTTTGTTATCTAAACCTTACAAAGTT
>JAOZIG010000275.1 GCA_026014515.1 Candidatus Bathyarchaeota archaeon
AGGAGAATATCACTACGGTAATAGGATTACCGATTGCATCAATAGGCTTATCTCGTTCCATGGGGGGCGATTTTGAAGAGCTGTTTTATAGTAATCCCGATACAGGAGTGTATCGAAGAATCCTATTAAGTAATAACCGCATAATAGGGGTAGTACTGTTGGGTGATGTTAGTGGTGTCGGGGTCTTAAGATACTGTATTGAGAATAAGATTGATATGACTCCTTGGAGAGGCCATATTGTTAATAACTGGTTTCACTTCGCTGAAATAATCTATCAGCAATTATCTATGGCTAAATCACAACCAAAAAATATGATAGCTGTGGGGCCAGCTGATGATTATTGATTGGTATACCACTAATGTAATAGCAGTTGGGAAAAGGGGAGAATGATTGGGAAATGACATAGTGTGGAACAGACTATTTGGCAAACCCCACATGGGGGAGTGGTTTTTAACTGGAGCATGAGTGTAGCCAGCACCAGCGAGATATCTGACATTGGTTGGGTGTTTATATTTGTGTCAGAAGTATTTCAGAAGATTGTGGGAAGAAAGGTCAATTATCTAAAGACTGCAAATACCAATATAGTTAGGAGGGTATGATGACAGAGAAACTAAAAAGCCCCGTCTATATTCAAGGGGTTGGTTGCACAAGGTTCGGCAACCTACTTGATACACCTGAAATAAAAGGGTTGACTGTACAAGAGTTGGCTGCTCAAGCAGCTTTGGAGGCTATGGAAGATGCCAAGGTTGATCCTATGGAAATAGATGCTGTTTTCGCAGGAAATGCTATGGTACGTAGCTCACAACTCCCGGCGATGTATACCCAGCTTTCTAAGTGGATCGGAATGCAGTTTAGGGCCGGGGTTCATTTTGAGGCGCAGTGCTCTACGACGAATGTTGGCGCTTGTATGGCTGCTATGGCAATAGCTTCCGGGGTATATGATAAGGTCCTGGTAGTGGGCGTGGAGGTCACCTTAAGCCAGCCTAAAGGGTTAAGCCCTTATGAGCGTGAAACGATATCTACCGAGCAGACTTACCTATGGGCAAACTACTCTATGAATCAGGCTTACCAAACACCTCAGGGTTATGACATCTTCCCCGTTTATGGTGGCAATGTTGCCCTTGGATACTGTAGGAAGTACGGTTATTCTATTGAGGAGTTTGACCGGTATATGTATGAACTCTGCCGCTCCCATCGTTTTCACGGTTCCTTGAATCCAAAGGCCGCAATACAAGAGACTCT
>JAOZIG010000493.1 GCA_026014515.1 Candidatus Bathyarchaeota archaeon
TCCCTGAGCTGCATCACAATGACTCGGTCAGTCTCGAGCACCGAGAAATTACCTCTGAAGCCCCCATAAACACTGTATGGGTCTCTAACCGGCTTTATCTCCGCGGTCATCTCATTGATCTCCCTCTGAAGATCAATAAAGTCTCCCAGCCCAGGATAGTTGCTTATCTCGGTCATCTTTTCCTGAAGATACTCCTGTGTTACAAGGCTCTCGCTTCCATCCAAGCCACTCAGATAGCCCTTGTAGACATCCCTGAACTCATCGAACATGAACAAAAGCTCCCTGTACTGCTCCATCTCTTGAACCAGTCTGCTCGCCTTGCTGTTGACACCTATGATGAATTCATATTTCTCGATCTCAAAATCGTAAAGGTTCAGTATGTATTGCCGAGTCTCCTCATTGATGAAGCTCATATCCTCTGCTTGGTAGATGAAGTTGTTCAAGTCTCGCTCAATATAGTCGCAAAACGCCTCGGTCTCATCTAGGCTGAGGGAGTCTCCGAAGGTGTTAGGTAGCTTGTTTGAGTTAATGGTTACACGTTGTTGGTTAACAGTCTCGTATGGTAGGTATGCGCTGTTTATGCTTGAGACATACGCTTCGACTTCCTCTTGTTTACCTCTAACCTCATTCAACTTGTTGACTATCTGCTGAGCCTCGTATGTCTTACCATAAGCATAGTTATCAAATCCAGCCAAGTAATCATAGAGGGCCATAAGATTCTCAGCGGCGTCTCTGCTATCCTCTGGTGTCGAGAAGAGAGTCGAGAAACCGGTCTGAAGCCATGTTGCGATGCCCGTGTCGTCCTCATACATTGGCTCGCTTTCTCGCGCTGCGTTTACCAAGTCGAATATCTTCTGGGCGTCACTTTGGATCGCTGCTGGGTGGCTTAGAAGTGGTTGGTACCAGCTATAGTCCGAGTCCTGTATTGTATCGAGTACCCAGTGGTCTGAGTATGAGTATGGATAGGTTATGGAATAGGTCATCTGTCTTTGAGTATTGTCTAGGATGTCTATGCTTGGGATGTCAACTGAGATATAGTTCATATCGACGGGGTAATAGTCATCAAAGGTTATCGAGTTATACTCAGAGAGCAGATCATCCACTGATTGACTCCAAGCATTGATCTTCTGGTTAAACGCATTGACAACCTGTCTCCGTGTCTCGTACTCTGATAAGTCAAACGTGTTATAGTACTCGACGAACTCGTTATAGCTCCGAGTGTAGGGCAATGAATCTTGGTTGTCCTCAGCTAGTTTATCTAGGGTCTGCTGGTACTGCTCCTCCGCCGCTGCCAGTATCTCGTGTTTTGTGCCGTTATAATCGTCCCACGTGATCAGTCCACCAAGAACGTTGTCTAGGTTAGCATCCAAGGCCTCAATATATTCGCCTTCATCAAATATCGCCGCGCTGCTAAGCCCGGGGATATCCACTTTACATGCAGCGTCAATGTGGGCATTCACACGTACAATGTTGTTCTGTATGGACTCTATCTCTCCATGTATCGCGTAGACGCTTGTCTCCAACTTGGCTAACTGGTTGAGCTTGTTTTGTATCTCAACGACAATATACATCTGCTCAGTTATGATGGCGTTTTGTCTCGCCACGTTCATGTTTCTTACATCCCAGCGTTTCTGGATGTAGTTCGCGTCGCTATACTCCCAGTACCTGTCATTAAAGTCGCTGAGATACCAGCTTAACTGGAAATGAAGCCAAGTGTCAGAGGTGAAATACCCTTCAATATCGTATGTAAACTTGAGCATGGTCATGAAAGTAATATACCACGTGAGGGCGTTCTGCTTCCCGATATTCCACTTGGCAGTCTGTATCGCCTCCTGAGCCTTAGCTATGGCTTCACTCATTTGATTAGCCACCTCACCGTAATCAACATCTAACCCGATCTCAAGCTGCCCAACGTGATCCGGAGTATACGCCGGGTCATCTTGCCGTATCTTTACTATCTGTCTGTAGAGGTAATCCTCCTCAAGGAGCCTCTGAAGCCTCTCATTTATGCTGCCTATGAGTTGTCTGGCTTCCTCGCTATTTCCGTCCTGAATGTGATCGTATAAGAGATGGATATCAGAGTTTATTGACGTGATTTCGTTGTCTATTTCTCTTTTCCATGACTCTGTGTTTGGATTTGTTGCTTGAACCGGTATGACCGGTAGAAGGAACAGGTAAAGGTGCAAGAGTAGTACGATACTCTTCCTAACTGTATTCATCGAGACCCAGATCCAATTACCCATTTTAGTATATTAATAGTGCCAGATTGTAGATATTTAGCTAAATATGTAGACCCAACATATTTACTTCTATACCTTAAGAAAATTCATTAAAATACCAAACACAATAAACGTCTATGAAAATCTACTTCGCCGGAAGCATCAGAGGCGGTGAACCAGACCGTGAATGGTTCCAGCAACTCACCCAACACATCAAACAATACGCTCAGGTAATGACCGAGCACAGCTTCGACTTCAGCTACGATGAGGAGATCAAGAAAGACGATGTCTGGATTTACACCACTGATATGGGGTGGCTACGGGAATCAGATGCCTTGATCGCTGAGGTTACCGCTCCTAGTCTCGGCGTAGGTTATGAGATTGCTAAGGCTGAGGAATGGGGGATACCTGTACTAATGTTGTACTGTGATTCACCGAACCGTGCCCCATCCGCCATGCTCAACGGCAACAAAAACCTACCAATGATCACCTACAACGAGAAAAAAGAAGCACTAGAAGCCATAGACGGCTTCATCAAGGGGATACGCCAAGGCGCTTAAGCTCAGCCTCGGCACACAGATAGACTCCACCGGTCCAGCTGCCATTCTTGATAATCTCACGATACACCTCTATAGCCTTCTCTGTCTCTCCCTTTGCCATGTAGAGGTTACCTATTGCCTGTGCACGGGTCATGAATCGTATTGTGCCCTCGCTTCTTGCCTTCTCAAGCAGTTCCTCTGGTGTCGTATAGCCCTTGTACATGAGTAGGGTCTCGTAGTAGTCACCTACCTCGATTAGCTCCCTATCTGGCTCGATGAGGTCCAGTAGTTTTTCGGCCTCACGCCATCTGCCTAATCGGATCAAAGGCATGTATAACCAGTGGCTCGTGGCTATTTTGCTCTCAAGGTTATCAGCAGCAGCCATACAGTCCCTGTAAGCCTCTACTGCCTTCTCGTACTGCCCAGCCGCGTAATATGTGAAGCCTTGATGATAGTAGACGTTCCAGTTGAAGCTGGAGACACCCATCTTGTTCTCACTCTTACCACCACTCGCATACAACTCAGGCTCATCAGGGCGATCCCTGATCAACTCAGCCGCCTTCTCAAAGTCACGGATAGCTAACTCGATGCGTCTAAGGATCACGAACCTGTGTCCCCTGAACCTGTAGAAACGTGGATCATCAGGCCACTTCTCCACTCCTAGACTGTAATGGGATGCTGCTTCCAAAAAGTTGCCCAGAATACCTGTTCTGCGTCCCAGCCATAGGAGTTTCTCAGGGTTCTCCTGATCCTTCTCATAGTCAAAGAAAGCCCTGCTATAGTTGTTTTCAAGTTCTCTTAACTTAGCCTCATAGGCTTCTGGGTCTGTTGGCAGCCATAACTGTATGGGGCTCTTGTAGAGGGGTTCTCCGAATAGGCTGAAGGTCTCGGGTGGCTCCGGGTTCATGGATATTTCAGTGTATTCCTTGTTTTAATATGATTGGAGTCGGGGTTAAATACGGGATAGGGGCTGGTTTTCTGGGAGAGACTTGAGCATCGCCGAGATACACCAAACACGTTACGGCTCAGAGCCCGACGGAGTCTACAAGGCACCGGGGCGCGTCAACCTCATCGGGGAACACACAGACTACAATGATGGCTACGTTTTCCCCACACCCATCAGCCGCCACATTGAAGTATCAATAAAGAAACGCGATGATCAACACATCAACCTCCATTCTCACGATTTCCGAGATGATGCAAGCTACAAGACAGAAGGCTACGCAGTTGACCCAGAGCACCACTGGGCAAACTATGTTCTCGGAGTAGTCCAAGCACTACAAAAACGAGGCCATAGTCTCGGCGGCTTTGATATGTGCATAAAAGGCGATGTACCCATAGGAGCAGGGCTCAGTAGCAGCGCTGCTTTAGAGACAGCCGTTGTACGAAGCCTCAAAGACCAGTTTAAGCTTGACCTTGACCCTGTTGATGCCGCGTACGTGGGTAAAGAGTGTGAAAACAACTTTGTCGGTGTCCAGTCTGGTATCATGGACCAGTTTGTAAGCAGCCTCGGAGAGTATGGGAAAGCCCTATTCATCGACTGTAGAACCAACGAGTATAGCCTTCACGGTCTCACTGATGATGTACGGGTTGTTATAGTCAACAGCATGATGGACCGGTCTCTGGCTGGCTCAGAGTACAACATCAGACACGCCCAATGTACCGAAGCCGTGGATATCATCAAAAAAACGTACCCCGAAGTCAAGGCTCTCCGAGACGTAACCGAGGAAATGTTACTCGAACAATGGGGAAACCTCCCTAAACTCATTGCACGCAGGGCACGACACGTGGTAACCGAGAACACCCGTGTACTAGAATCAACAAAACTATTGGATATTGGTGATATGCTCGGCTTCGGGGAACTCATGTACGACAGCCACGACAGCCTTCAACACGACTATGAGGTATCCTCAAAACACCTTGATTTACTCGTCGATTACACCATGGACCTTGATGGAGTCCTTGGAGCGAGACTCACTGGAGCTGGTTTCGGTGGCTGTACCGTGAATCTCGTAGAGGTTGATTGTGTTGATGAGTTCACAGAGGAGATCACTGAGAGGTACTTCAACCGCACAGCCAAGCGTTGTGAGGTCTACTTAGCCTAGTTTCTCAAATATACCCATGACCATTCCACGTGTTATCTTAAAAAACAGGGTCTTCAAGCCTTTTTTAGCCATTACTTCGTCAAGGTTATAGGGCAAACCGCTCTTGCTGTGGCTGGGCATGTATATCTTGTAGAGGTCATCCCGTATAGTGTCCTCTTCCCGTGCCATAATATCACAGACAACTAGTCTGCCTCCTGTTTTTAGCACCCTGATGGCGGTTGAGAAACTCCAACCCATGTTTAACTCAAAGACGTTGAATAGCAACAGGACAACATCAACCTCACCATCTGGGAAAGCATCTACCTTTTCCTTGTCAAGAAGCTCAACAGAGTCTAGTTCCTCTGATTTTATCCACTCAGTTAACAGATTATCAAACTCAGGGTTGGTGTTCACCAGCATATATCTTCCATCGGGTCTAGTCTGGTCGATGGTCTTACGTCTGAGCTTCTCCATCAACAAACTAGAGACATCGAGAACCGTCTCACCGGGCTGTAGATTGGTCTTCTCAACGATCTCCTCAAGGTACGGGTGGAGATAATCGAGACTGATATGTCTGAAGATGTAGAGATACTCCATCAAGTTATCAATGACAGCGTGTTTCCCCTGCTCAGTGATCGTGTAATATATTCGGTTGGCGCCTACCCGCGCCTCCTCTCTGCTGCTGATGTAGTCTTGTTCTTCCAGTCTGCGTAACGCTGGATAGAGTTGACCCGGTTTAACATCCTTTCCCTCAAAACGGAGCCGACGTTGTATCTCCAAACCGTAGTATTCCTCGCGCCATAGGATCATTAGAATCGCCTGCTGGAGGCTGCCGAGGGATCGAGAAGAAGCCATATTATATCGTATGATAAGATAATTCTGCTTTTAACGTTTGAGCCCTGCCTGATAACCAAGAAAAGTGTAAAAAAGATGGAAAAAGTTCAATCTTTCAGCGAGATAAACAACGCCACAAAGCCCCTAGCGGGTGGTAAAGGCGCTGTACTCGCCAAACTATATCAATCAGGATACCCCGTCCCAGACGGATTTATTATTTTAACAACAGCATTCAACGAAAAAGGAATCACAGAGGATGCATGGAATCAGGTAAAAGCACAATTATCCCGAATCAAAGACAATAACAAGGCATTCGCAGTAAGATCATCAGCCCTAAGCGAGGACAGCGGAGAAACAAGCTTTGCAGGCGAGTTCGAGACCGTTCTCGGTGTCCGCAGCGAGGAAGAGATACATGAAGCCATCAAGACTGTATGGCAGAGCAGAGCCTCAGAGCGGGTTCAGTCCTATAGCGAGATACATGGATTGGAGTCTGAGCACGAGATCGCCGTAATAGTTCAGTCCCTTGTTGACTCTGAGATGGCTGGCGTCTTATTCACTGTTGACCCTGTTACGGGAAAACAGGTAATGCTGGGCAACTACGTGTATGGATTAGGCGATAAGCTGGTCAGTGGTGAGGCAGACGCACAAGACTTCAGACTCAACAGACCAGACGGAGCCTACAATGGTCCACACGAATTAGAAACCCACAGCAAGGAACTATATAAGTACGCTCTCAAGCTAGAGGAGGACTACGGCGTACCACAAGACATCGAATGGGCGGTAGCAGACAACAAGCTCTACGTGCTCCAGTCACGACCCATCACAACCCACAACATCCACGACCCCAAACGCGGCTACTACAACGAGAGCCTAAAAACTGACTATATCTGGTTGAACGCAGGCATCGGTGAAAACCTTCCGGGCATCATGAAGCCCAGCACATGGAGTGTCTGGCGAATATTCTTCATAGACCTACAGGAATGGAATGTACGTGATATCCCGGGCGTTGGTAACATTGCTGGACGCCCATACCTGAACATGAGCCTCGTGGTCTCAGTACCAAGCAAGCTCTATGGTAAGGAGAAAGGTCCAAAACTCCTTGAGCCATCATTCGGCGAACTACCGGATATCAAAATCCCATTGATTCCCGTCTCATGGTGGGACATTCTAGGAATAATCCCCGGCGAGTTTGGGTGGCAGACGAAGGTCAAGAAATTCACCAAGGAGATACCCGACTTCATAGCCACAAACCCAGAGACATGCAACAAACTCATTGCCGAGATCAAGACAACCACAGAACCAGAGACCCTACGAAGCCTCTGGAGCGACAAAGTAGAGCCCCTCTTCATCAGAAACGGGTACATGCTAAAGACCATCAACGAGCATTACCAGGCTCCTTGGCTTAACCTAGCTGGCGAACTGAAAGAACTCGTGGGCAAAGAGGACGCTGATCTCCTCATGTCCACTGTGGGTAATACCTCAGAGGAGCTCGCGAGCTTCGGTTTGATGGCTGGAATAGCCAAGATTGCGCGTGGCGAGTTAACAAAAGAAGATTACCTAGCCGAGAATGGTCACCGGTTCCCTGAGGAGTGGCACCTAGATTATCCTCGTCCATACGAGAACCCAGAGTGGCTCGATGAGCAAATACAGAATTATGACTCCAATCCATTTGATTTAGCTGAGATAGCGAGTAAGCAACGAGTAAAGTTTGATGAGGCTTGGGCTAGATTCCAGAAGAGCCAACCTAAGAAATCAAAGAAGATAAAGGAAAAGATCGAGCATTTCGCGAAGCTTAGTGTTGATCGTGAGCATATACGCAGCGAGATTACACGCTCCGTCTGTGTACTCAGGGAATACTATCTACGTGCTGGAGAGTTAACAGGTCTCGGCGATGATATCTTCCTCATCACATACGAGGAACTAGGCGAGGTTCTAGACGGCGACAACTCCATCCTTGAGCACATCCCTGCGAGACGCGAGACCGATAAACGCCTCAGAGAACTCCCGGAGTACCCCACATGGATCAGCGGAGCATTCAACCCATTCACATGGGTAAGAGACCCAAACCGAAGAACAGACGTCTACGACGCTCATCAAACATACACCGAGGAAACCGATCCTACTATGCTCAAAGGCAATCCGGGCTCTGGTGGCAGATTCGAAGGTATCGTGCGTGTAGTAGAGTCTCTTGATGAGGCTCACATGCTCCAGAAGGGCGAGATACTGGTCACAGTCACCACCAACGTTGGCTGGACCCCCTTGTTCCCAAGGGCTTCCGCCATCATCACAGACATAGGTATGCCTTTGGCTCACGCAGCTATCGTGGCTAGGGAGATCGGTATACCTGCTGTTGTTGGCTGTGGTAACGCTACGGCTCGTCTCAAGTCTGGTGATCGGGTGCTTGTCGATGGCGACCAAGGCATTGTACGTATCCTAGAATCATAGGTGATTACTTTGTCTGGATCTCGTCGCAGCATAGCTGTGCTCAGTTTCGTCATGATAGTGGTGATGCTGGGCTTCGGCATGGTCATACCCATTTTCCCATTTTATATTGAGGCGCTGGGCGTAGGAGGAAGTGAACTAGGGCTACTGGTCGCAGTGGCATCCTTGATGGAGTTCATCTGTGCACCCATCTGGGGCGCAATAAGTGACCGGGTTGGACGAAAACCAATACTCCTACTGGGACTCACAGGATACTTCCTAGCCATGCTCTTTACAGGCTTCGTAAGGGGCTACTGGATGCTGTTATTGATCAGGGCGGTCACAGGTGTACTCTCAAGTGCCACACTGCCAACTTCAATGGCTTATGTAAGCGATGTAACCAGTGACGATGAACGTGCAAACGGAATCGGAATACTAGGTTCAGCCATGGGTCTCGGAGTAATCATCGGACCCGGACTAGGAGGCTTACTGGGGAGTGAGAGCCTAGCACTGCCTTTCTTTGTCTCGGCTGCTTTGAGTCTTGTAGCGGTTCTCTTGGTGTTCCTGATAGTACCTGAGTCTCTTCCAAAGGACTCACAACGCCAAGACATCAAGCTACAGTCGCCGCTAGAGGGGCTCTACACGGCTCTAACGGGTAGCTTTGGGGTTTTGTTTTTGCTTGCTTTTCTCCTCAGCTTTGGTTTGACAAACTTTGAGTCCATCTTCGGGCTCTATGCCTCTCAAAAGTTTGGGTATGGCACTGAGCGTGTTGGAGTAATATTGATGGTTGTTGGCATCGCTACCACTCTCGGTAAGGGGCTCCTTACTGGACCGTTTACCCGGTGGTTTGGCGAGAACAACGTCATAAAGGGAAGCCTATTAGCTGGATC
>JAOZIG010000266.1 GCA_026014515.1 Candidatus Bathyarchaeota archaeon
TAACACAAAGTTCAAGATAGTGAACCCTTTTTCGTGTTTGCATAGTACTGATACTATTTATGTATGTACAGAGCAAGACCCTCTATCTGAGAGCAGCAACCTTTTTCACAGGAACACTAAAGGCGATGCCACTTCCCTCTTCTTGCAAAAATGAGAGCCTGGACACTGCGCTGAGTACCGCATCACGTTCTGTATGAGGTAAGAGGATCAAGAGCATCTCTTTTTCAGGAACCAAGGATGCTGAGAAGAAGGCAATATCATCGGCGGTTGCAGTGCCTCTTCCTTCAAGGATGGTCCCTCCTTTAGCCCCTGCCTTACGGGCTGCTGCCATAATGTCGTCAGCAAAACCACTGGCACAAATAATATATACCAAATCCCATGTATTGGATTGCACAATTGGGTGGGTTTCATCCCTGCTGGCAGGAACCGCAGCAAGCAAGCCCCTGGTATGGGGAAAACTTGATAGAGCATTCCACACCGTGGGTTCAACTACATCATCAACCAAGGTAAGAAGCACTTCCTTGTCAGAATCACCTAGGCCCAGGAGGCATAGCAATGAACTTGAGGCGGTACCACGTCCCCTGAGTATAGTTCCCCCACTACTTCCTGACTCTTTTGCAAGTTGCATAAGTGAATCTGCCTTTCCTGCTCCTACGATAGCCAATAACAAGCTACTCATTACGCTTTTCCTCCTTTTTCCAGCTTGGCTTGTTTTCGTTTGTAGAGCAAGCCTAAAAGCTGGACTATCACCACCGGTGTCATGGAGACAAAAATGATGATTCCGAATGCATCACTGACAGGGTTCCCACCCACTGAGGTAGAGGCTCCTATGGCAAAACTGAGAATGAACGTAGAAGCCAAAGGCCCCGAACTGACGCTCCCACTATCGAAGGAAAGTCCAACAAAAAGGTCAGGGACCCGGAATGAGAGCAGTACAGCAAGTCCATAGATGGGAATCAGGAAATACCAGATGGGAAGGCTGTGAATGATACGAAACATAGCCAAAAGCCCACTTCCTCCAACACCGATCGAGAGTGCTGCGAGCATTATTGGCTTTCTCAAATGTCCTTGGGTTATCTCCTGGACCTGATCGATCAGAACGGCTACCGATGGCTCACTGAGCACAGTAACAGCCCCAATGACAAGCCCAAACACCAATAGTAGGTTCTCATTGAGCTGTCCAAGTTGATAACCGATCTGGTAGCCGACTGGGATAAACCCTCCATTCACACCTACAA
>JAOZIG010000050.1 GCA_026014515.1 Candidatus Bathyarchaeota archaeon
CCCGTTTCCCATCGACTACGCTTTTCAGCCTCGCCTTAGGGGCCGACTAACCCTGAGCAGATTAACTTGACTTCAGGAAACCTTAGACTTTCGGCGTGAAGGTTTTTCACCTTCATTATCGCTACTCGTGTCAACATAAGCTCTTGTGATACCTCCAGCACACCTCACGATGCACCTTCTCAGGCCTACACAATGTTCTCCTACCATCGATTGCTCGATCCGTAGCTTCGGTACTGCACTTAAGCCCCGTTACATTTTCGGCGCAAATTCACTAGACCAGTGAGCTATTACGCTATCTTTAAAGGATTGCTGCTTCTAAGCCAACCTCCTGGTTGTCTAAGCAATTTCACCTCCTTTTCCACTTAGTGCAGTTTAGGGACCTTAGCTGACGGTCTGGGCTCTTACCCTCTCGACCATGGAACTTATCTCCCACAGTCTGACTCCCGCGATAGAACTTGACGGCATTCGGAGTTTGTTAAGGTTTGGTAATCCGGTGGGACCCCTAGCCTATACAGTGCTCTACCTCCGTCAGTCAATTCGCAAGGCTATACCTAAATATATTTCGGAGAAAACCAGCTATCACCGAGTTTGATTAGCCTTTCACTCCTATCCACACCTCATCCAAGCTGTTTTCAACCAACAATGGTTCGGGCCTCCATCTCGTGTTACCGAGACTTCACCCTGGACATGGATAGATCACCCGGCTTCGGGTCTACCCCACGCAACTTGACGCCCAGTTAAGACTCGCTTTCGCTACGGCTCCACCTATCGGCTTAACCTTGCTGCGTAGGGTAACTCGTTGACTCATTATGCAAAAGGCACGCTGTCACATCACATGGATGCTCCAACTGCTTGTAAGCTGACGGTTTCAGTTTCTATTTCACTCCCCTCCCGGGGTTCTTTTCACCTTTCCCTCACGGTACTGGTTCACTATCGGTCACTAGGGAGTATTTAGCCTTGGAAGATGGTCCTCCCAGATTCCCACAAGGTTTCACGTGTCTCGTGGTACTCGGGGACACCCTAGGGTGATTCAAGATTTCGCGTACCGGACTATCACCGTCTATGGTCGGCCTTTCCATGCCGCTCCGCTATCTCTCCTCAATCCCATGTCGGGGCCCCACAACCCCCATAAGCAAGCCTATGGGTTTGGGCTATTCCGCGTTCGCTCGCCACTACTTGCGGAATCTCAATTGATTTCTTTTCCTGAGGGTACTGAGATGTTTCACTTCCCCTCG
>JAOZIG010000432.1 GCA_026014515.1 Candidatus Bathyarchaeota archaeon
CGGAAAGGTAGCGCCGCCTTGTAACACAGCTACTGATAAATGCATTGAACCCTATTTCCAGCCTTTAAGGTTGGGGGTTGATAGCCTTTATCTCTCCTATTCGGGAGAGATGTTCGAATCGGTCTATAACGAGTTAAGAGACTTAAAAACACTCGCACAAAGCCGGAACGACGTGGCAGCAATGGCACAGTACCCACTCGGAGGGCATCGCTTTGAAGTCATGGATAGAGGCTCTGGTCTGTATCCCTTCACACTGGTTGATGATGCCTTTCGCATTCGTCTGGCAAGCCACAAAGCCAAGTCTATTCCAGTGGCATCGGTTCAGGTATCCAGCAATTACCTCAGCCATGTAAAGCCACTTGATGCTGAACTTCATCTGCGTGACTTATTGCGCCCTATCGGGGAAATAAACCCGCCTAACGTCAGCCGAATCGACCTGTATGTGGATTTTGCTTCCAACTGCGA
Source organism: Candidatus Bathyarchaeota archaeon (assembly GCA_026014515.1). GTDB lineage: Archaea > Thermoproteota > Bathyarchaeia > TCS64 > TCS64 > RBG-16-57-9. The sequence goes on from JAOZIG010000432.1 coordinate 466, forward strand.
TATGGAAAGCCTAGGAAGAAATGCTTGGGTCACTAAAGCCAGTCAGATTAGCCAGTACGTGCAAGATAGAGTTTTTACGGGTTGGTCGATTGGTCTAGGTGGTGCTGTTATGGCTAGGCTTTACAACAAGCAAGTGGAAATACAAAAATCCGGCAAGCTTTACCTTGAAAACCTATGGCAAGAAGCTGGGTGGGGTGGAAAAACCCCTGTATGGCGGCTCGAGTTCCAGTTCAAGCGTGAAATCCTACGCCAACTTGGTTTGGATAGCCTGCCTAAAATCATGAGCAACCTAAACGGCTTATGGAGCTACGGCACAACCGAGTGGTTAAAACTCACTATTCCAAGTGAAACAGATAAAACCCGTTCACGTTGGGATATACACCCACTATGGGGCTATCTATCGTCCGTTGATTGGGAAACCGATGATGTGCCTCTCCTTCGTAAATATTCGCCTTCTCGTGCGCCTAGCATGACTTGGTTGGGTCAAAGAGGTTTAGGTGTAATGACCTCAATGGGGGCTGTCTCAGGCACGTCAGATTTTGATGAAGCATTACAGCGTGTTGGTGATGCCTCATTTCAGATATTGGCACAACAAGCCTTAGACCTTGGCATTCCAGAAAACCAGCACTTTGAAGAAAAAGTCGCTGTACTCAATCGCAAGTACAACACGGCCTTAAATCTCAAAGACGATGAAACGGCTGAGGATGCGCTGGCAAAGGAATATCGCAGGCTTTCATCTGGGTATTGATATGCGCACACTCGACCTCAAA
>JAOZIG010000026.1 GCA_026014515.1 Candidatus Bathyarchaeota archaeon
TGCGGAGTAAAGTTTTCCGTCCGCGACAGCGTATCTTGTAAGGCCAACGTCAGCATAGTAGTTGAAGTCAGTTTCTGATGGTGTTTGCCATAGTTTTGTGCCGTTGTCGACGCTGTAACCAGCCCATTGTATTTCTTCTTTGTCATACATTGTGAAGACGCGTGTTGTTGGGTCTATGTATAGGCTCATGAATATGGGGGCAAAACTTAGGCTTATATTGCCGGATGGTGCGTCATAGTTTTTCATCCACAACAGGTTGCCTCTGCTTTCTGGTTTGAGACTTATTGCCCAAACTGTGTAAGGATCCCAGCTGCTACCTGGTGCAGGTAAACTGCCGTTGCTGCCAATCAATACATCGTTGTAGATAACGCCTCGTATGGTTCCGCCACTCATGAGTGGGACTGATACGTTCCATGAGTAGGCTGTGCTAGCATCTACGGTTTTGCCTATAGGTCGCCATTGGTTGTAGTTTGAGCTTGTGTAATCATCGGGGTCTCTTGCGGCTGTTAAGCTGTGGACTGCAGTGTTGTTCCATAATGCAAGCCATTTACCATTTGAGTCTAGCACGTATCTGAGTATTTCGCCGTTTGGACCGTACGCTGCCGTGCCTGAGGGAACGTTAGTTTCAGTGAATAACCAAGAGCCAGTCATTGGGTCATAGGCAGTCCATGTAGTACCAGAAGTCGCCCACAAGTAACCGTTACGGATGACACCGTGCTGGTTGATTGACTCGTAATCATAGAGTTGACCAAAGCTTGGGGTAACTGTCCAATTCTCCCACCATATTTGTTGACCCGTCATCAAGTCGACACATGCATAACCGCCACCTGATCGAGAAGTGCTCAAGGGCATTGGATAATAGAGTCTTCCTTGTATGATGAGCGGAGCTCCAAACACACCTTCGTATGCAGTTCCATCGTAATATGTAACGTCTTCAATGCCTGTTTGAGATGGTGATCCTCCAACGACACCACCGAACGCATATGGTTGTGACCACATAATGTGTGCACTGTTAGGTGCTGATCCACCTAGCTGGACTTTACCCATTATTTGGGGGGCTGCAAGCCAGTTAGATGCAATACGGTACCAGCCTGTGTTTTGTCCTTCTATTGGGCGTGTCCAGTATTCGGTTGGAAGTGGATAGTTAGGTGGCTCTGGTAGTGCTTCTTCTTGGACGGTCAATGTCGTGGTTGCGCTGCTTGCTGTATAAGTGTCGTTGATACCAGCGTTAGGG
>JAOZIG010000395.1 GCA_026014515.1 Candidatus Bathyarchaeota archaeon
AAACCGAAGGCTATAGGCTTGAAGAGTATCAGGGTAGCCCTCGGGGCTCGAAGCTACAGCATTGTCGTCGCGTCTGGTCTAATCGATAATCTTGGTATGCATCTACCAACTGGTAAGAAGGCGCTGGTAACCACCAAGGAAATCAATGCACTCTACGGTGAAAGAGTAGCCCAAGCAATAGGAGAACACACACTAATCCTAGTACCAGATGGGGAAGATGCGAAACAGTGGAGCGTACTTGAAAAGCTTCTAGGAGACCTACTGGACGCGGGACTAGACAGAGGCTCAACCATCATCGCTCTTGGCGGAGGCTCGGTCGGAGACCTCGCAGGCTTCGCGGCATCAATCTATATGCGTGGAATCAAGATAGTCCAGATACCTACGACGCTTCTAGCCATGGTGGACAGCAGCATCGGGGGAAAGACAGCTATCAACCATCCAAGGGGAAAGAACCTTGTGGGAAGCTTCTGGCAACCCAGCTTGGTGCTCATCGACCCTATCTTCTTAGAGACTCTTCCTGAGCGTGAGATTCGCAGTGGGTTGGCTGAGGTGATCAAGTATGGGGTCATCAGTGACCTTGAGTTATTCAGGCTACTTGAAGCAAAGAGCCCTGAGAGCCTCACAGTTGAAGATATGGTTGAGATAGTAGCTCGCTGTGCAGCAACCAAGGCATGGTATGTTGAGCAGGATGAGGAGGATAGACGCGGGATACGCGCGGCTTTGAATTATGGTCATACTGTGGGTCACGCGGTGGAGAAGCTTACGGATCACGCTGTGAATCATGGTGAGGGCGTCTCAATTGGTATGGTTGTCGCTGCCTTGATCTCCATGGAGCATGGGCTTCTCAGGGAATCCGAGTATCACCGTATCATCAGACTCATCGATGAATACAGGTTACCCACCAAGCTACCAGAGATCAACATCACTGAAGCAGTCAAAGTAATGCACAAGGACAAGAAAGCAGAGGCAGACAACATAGTCTTCGTGCTACCAACAGGAATCGGCAAGACACCAACATTGAGACAGGTCGGAGAACCTACCATCCGAAAGGTATTGGAGGAGAATAGATGAGGATATGCGTCGCCATCAAGGCAACCACCACAGACGAGACCATAAAGAAGATGCTGATGGCGGAGGACGCAGACCTCATCGAGCTACGATTAGACTACCAAAGAGAACCACTCCACCTAGAATCCCTAAGAGTAGCCTTACAAAAACCACTGATAGCGACGAATAGAAGAAAAGACCAAGGCGGATACGCGGAGGAACCTGAGGACAAGAGAATCAGACTGCTTTTGGATGCTGTTGACGCTGGGTTTGAGATGGTTGACCTATCATCTACAACAGAAAAGTTACCAGAACAGGTGAGGAAAGTTCAGGGAAAGGGTAGAGAGGTGATTGTCTCATATCACGACTTCAAACACGCCCTAAAAGAGACACAGTTAATGGAAATCCATGAAAGGTTAGCCGAGACGGGCTGTGATAAGGTAAAGATCATTGGTTGGGCGGACAGCTACATGGACAACCTACCTTATTTGAACTATAACAAGAGATGCCCGGGTAACATCGCCTTCGCTATGGGTGAGAAAGGAACCATATCAAGAATCCTAGCACCATTAGCCGGAGCAGCATACACCTATGCCTCACTGGATGAGGAGGTTGCACCCGGACAGATACCATTAAAGATGCTACGCATGACCTACAGGAGCCTAAAACAATGAACTACTACCTGTTAGGTTACCCCGTTGGGCACTCTGTCAGCCCCGCGATGCACAATGCAGCCTTCAAAGAGCTTGACTTACCCCACCGATACAATCTACTGGAAACCAGACCAGAGAATCTAGGTGAGACGGTTCAAGGTCTTAGAGAGAATATTATGGGTGGAGCAAACGTCACCATCCCCCATAAGATCGAGATAATCAAACACATGGACACGCTCGCAGCATCAGCCAAACAAATAGGCGCTGTAAACACAATCGAAAACCGTGGTGGACAACTCATCGGTCATAACACTGATGCCAGTGGTGGCATCAAGGCATTAACCGAAAAATACGGCGAACTAAATGAAAACAGAGTAGTACTACTAGGTGCTGGTGGCGCTGCTAGAGCATTGGCGCAGGAGCTTGCGCCAAAAGTGTCTGAGCTGGTAATACTGAATCGCTCACCAGAAAAAGCAGAGAAACTAGCACATACTCTTCCCGGTAACACGGTTGGCGCTGGTCTTTGTGAGCAGCGGGTCATCAATACTGCGGATATTGTTATTAACGCGACTTCGGTGGGTATGGCTCCTAATACATCTGAGTCACCCATCGAAGCCCAGTATCTACGAAAGGGACAGCTTGTCTATGATATTGTCTATAACCCCATCAAGACGAGACTGATGCGGGACGCGGAAAAAGCGGGAGCAGAAACCCTTGGAGGTTTATGGATGCTGGTCTATCAGGGCGTCGAGGCGTTCAAGATATGGACAGATTTAGAGCCCAACCCTGAGACCATGTACAGGGCAGCTTTACGAGTCTTGGAGGCGGGGCATTGAATATCGCTGTATATGGATTCATGGGTGTCGGTAAGACCACCATAGGCGAGGTTCTCGCTGAGAGACTAGGTTACAATTTCATTGATATGGACGCCGAGATCGAGCACATAGAAGGCACTAAGATCAGCACCATATTCAAGGAAAAAGGAGAACCCTACTTCAGAAAACTAGAATCAGAGCTAGTTCAAACACTATCCAACTCTGATAAACAGGTTATCGCATGTGGCGGGGGAACAGTAGCGTATCCAGAGAACGCTGAAACACTAAGCGCATCAACGAGGATGGTATACCTCACTGCTTCAATCGAGGAGATTATCAATAGGACAAAGGATGACTCATCTAGACCTTTGCTTGATGTAGATGACCCGAGAAATACTGCGTTGTTGTTACTTGAGAAGCGGAAGCCTATCTATGAGAGATACGCTGAGGTTACAATAGACACAACAGGATTATCCCCAAATGTAGTCGTTGAAAAAATACTGGAGGCGCTATAGTGAGAATAAAACCAGCGACACTACACGGCACAGTCAAAGCACCCCCCAGCAAAAGCATGACCCATCGACTCCTAATCACATCAGCCTTAGCCGACGGAGTCAGCCTAATACAGAACCCCCTACACAGTCAAGACACCGAGGCAACCGCCGAGGCGTTGAGAGGACTCGGAACAAGCATCAGAGAAGCCGATGGAGACTGGGGCGTAATGGGGGGAACCATATACCAACCCGATTCAGCACTGGATTGTCATGAATCAGGGACAACCCTTCGCCTACTCACAGGCGTTAGCAGCATCATCAATGAGCCGGTAACCTTGAGTGGAGTCCCCCAACTACAAAAAAGACCAAACAAGCCACTGTTGGAAGCACTCGAACAGCTTGGAGTCAAAACAAAGAGCAAAGGTGGCTACCCCCCGATAACAGTTAAAGGTAGAATCAGGGGGGGAAAGACATCAATCCGTGGTGATGTGAGTTCACAGTTCATCTCAGCGATAATGCTGGCAGCCCCCTATGCAGAGAACCCTGTTGATTTACAGGTCAGTACCCGTCTTGAGTCCAAGCCCTACGTGGAGATGACGATAGAAGTCATGAAAAAAGCGGGAATAAAACCCCAATGCAACGCTGATCTAACAGAGATCCATATCCCAAATGGGAGATACATACCTCAGCGAACCCATGTTGAAGGGGACTGGAGTAGTGCCGCATACATGCTTGCTGCGGGAGCACTTGGAGGCAAGGTGCACGTTGATAACCTAAACTTGGAGAGCAAGCAAGCTGACAGGGAGATAATCAATATTCTTGAAGCCATGGAGGCGTATATCAAAATCAGCGGAAACAGGGTGACCACCGAGTTAAGCAGACTCTCAGCCGTTGATGTTGATCTCAGTGACTGCCCAGACCTGTTCCCAATGGTCGCTTGCCTCTGTGCATTTGCTGAAGGCACAAGTAATCTATCTGGACTCGGTAGGCTTAGACTTAAGGAGTCAGACAGGTTAACAGCTATGACAACTGGGCTGAAACGCATGGGCATCGATGTAACCGTTGATGAAACAACGGCACAGATCAAAGGCGGAACCCCAAAAGGCGCAGTAATCGACACATATAATGATCACAGGATCGCCATGAGCTTCGCTGTACTAGCCCAGACAGCAGTGGGTGAGACCGTCATCCAGAACCCGGAATGCGTAGACAAATCATACCCAGAGTTCTGGCAAGACCTCAGAAACATAGGAGCAAAACTAGCATGAACACACTTGGAAAACACTACAGGATAACCAGCATCGGTGAGAGCCACGGACAACTAGTCGGCGTAGTAATCGACGGCTGCCCAGCAGGACTCAAACTAGACATGGCTCACCTACAGAAAGACCTAGATCGCCGCAGACCCGGACAAAGCAACATAACAACCCAGCGCAACGAGGAAGATCAAGCCGAGATACTCACCGGGCTCTATAACGGTGTTACAACTGGGGCACCAATCACCATAATCACACGAAACAAAGACAGAGACTCCTCAAAGTATCTTGAACAACGCTGGACCCCGAGACCCGGACACGCAGACTATACAGCTGGGCTGAGGTACGGTGAACATCAAGATCCAAGAGGCGGTGGACGCTTTAGTGGAAGAAACACAGCTGGTTTTGTGATGGCGGGTAGCGTAGCCAAACAGCTTCTAAGAGGTATTGGTACCAATATTGTTGGTTATACTCAGCAAATCGGTGAAATCATCAGCCCTGAACCAACAGACTTTGACCACATGGAAGAGAACCCAGTAAGATGCCCTGATCCTGTGACTGCTGAGAAGATGAGGAAGGAAATAGAATCAGCTAGAGCAGATAACGACAGCGTTGGCGGAAAAATACGATGCATCGCATTAAACCCACCCAAGGGTATCGGTGACCCCATCTTTGACACCCTTGAAGGCTGTCTCAGCAAGGCATTCTTCAGCATTCCAGCAGTGAAGGCTGTTGAGTTCGGCTCCGGTGTTGACGCCGCAGGTATGCGTGGCTCAGAGCATAACGATCTGTACGCTGTACAGGATGATGAAATCGTGACAATCACAAACAACAGCGGAGGAATCCTAGGAGGCATCAGTACTGGTACCCACATCGTGGCAACAATAACATTCAAGCCAACCCCCAGCATAGGCAAGGCTCAGAGAACAGTAGACCTACGCACAAAAGAAGAGACCACTATCAGGGTAGAAGGACGTCATGACCCATGTATCGTGCCCCGCGCTGTTCCAGTGGTGGAGGCGATGATGGCGGTGGTCTTAGCTGATTATGAGATAGGGGCTGGAATGATTCCGAGGACATTAGGTGATATTTGATGACGTATATTGATGAGATAAACCCCCACAGGGAAGCAATTGACAGACTCAACAACGAGATAATCGAAAGAATCGCAGAACGACAACGCGAAGCACTAGCGATAGGCGCGATAAAGAAACGATACGGCAAACCAGTCGTGGATAAGAGCCGCGAACAAGCCATACTCGACAACATAAAAGCCAAAGCATCAGCACAAGGAATCAACCCAGAGGCACTGGAACGAGTATTCAAAGAAATCATCAGGCTGTGCGTTGAAGCGGAGGAAGACCTATGAGGGTAGCTTTCCAAGGCGAGAAAGGCGCCTACAGCGAGGAAGCCATCTACAAACACTACGAGGAAGTCGAGAGTGTCCCAAGACCATACTTAAAGGATGTCTTTGACGCTGTTGAGTCTGGTGAAGCAGATTATGGAATGGTACCAGTCGAGAACACCATACAGGGAAGCATCGTACGAGCCTACGATTTACTGAATGAGCGCGGACTCAAGGCAAGCGGCGAGGAAATACACAGAATAAGCCACTGCCTGATAGCCCACCCAGACACAGAACTAGCAGACATAAAGAAGGCGTACAGCCACCCACAAGCCCTTGGACAGTCACGAGAATGGCTTGAGAAGCATGGTATCGAGGCTGTGAACTTTTATGATACGGCTGGTAGCGTCAAATGGATCAAGGAGAATGATGTCCGGGACTCTGCTGGTGTGGCTAGTGCACAGGCAGCAGAGACCTATGGTATGAGGATTCTGGCTAGGGGCATCGAGACCAACCCTGAGAACTATACAAGGTTCATCGAGATCGGGTACAAGGAAACAGAACCAACAGGCGAAGACAAAACCATCCTAGCCTTCATAGTACAGCATCGACCCGGAACCCTAGTAGGAGCACTCAAAGAGTTCAGCGAAAGAGGCATCAATCTTGAGAAGATAGAGTCTCGTCCACGTGTGGGCAAGCCTTGGGAGTACATCTTCTTCGTGGAGATAGCTGGACACATCAAGGACGCAGTGATCGGTGAAGCGCTAGAAGCGCTGAAGGATCATACCCTCTACTTGAAGCACCTGGGTTCATACCAGAGAGCTTAGACGGTTTTACCTGCCCAAAACCAATTTTATACACAGGCAGGCCTAGCCCGGTATGCACGCGATAATAATCGGTATAGACGGTGGAATGGGACAATGGATGAAAAAACACCTAGAGAATCTAGGCTGCACGGTAGGTGGCTTTGATGAACGTAGAGGCGACAACTCATCAACGCTGAACCAAGCTGATCTAGTTGTGGTCTCGGTACCCATACAAGTCACAGCTGAGACCATCAGGAAAACTGTGAAACACTTGAGACCGGGGGCGTGCCTGATGGAGATAGCGTCACTGAAATCAGGAATCCACGAGGCGATTACTGAAGCTTCTGAGTTAGGGCTTGATGTTCTCTGTGTTCATCCCATGTGGGGCCCATCAACATGCGATCTCAAGGATAAAACCGTCGCGGTGATACCCCTAGTTGATGTTGAATACGAGAAAGAGAAGACCTTGGAGCTTTTCCCTTCAGCTAGATTAGAGGTTGTTGAAGCTGGAGAGCATGATAGGTTGATGTCCCTAGTCCTCTCGCTACCATACCTTGTCAACCTAGCCATAGCTGCTACTATACAAGACGAGGACTTGGAGAGACTGCGAAGGGTATCAGGGAGTACATATAGTTTACAATATGTTCTCGCTCAGAGTGTCTCATTGGAGAAAACCTGTTTGGTTGAGGGACTCTTATCTCAGAACATCTACATGAAGGAGACCACAGAGAGATTTCTTAATAATATTAGAAAACTTATCAACTCAGTGGAGGGAAATGGGTTCCAAGACCTTCATGAGAAAATCGTAAAATCAATGACCAGTGATCCAACCAGTAAAGAGGCTCATGTACTCAGACAAACAGTATTTGAAACAATAAAGAAAACTAGTCTAAACTAGATTTTCTATTGCCTCACCTGTGTTCCAGACCTTGATTATCTTCTCCTGTTTGAGTCTATCAAAGTGCCTGTCATTAGTTATCAGAATCGAGTCTGTCTGAAGACAAGAAGCAGCATGAACAACATCAACGGGATAAGAGGAATCCATATAGTTCAAGCACAACTTGATGAAACGCTCCTCAACATGTATGACCTCCATCTTAGCGATGAGGGCTCTAAGCAACATCAACGCAGTGGGCGAGGGAAACACCTCACTGTACCGAGACATTTCTTCCAATAGGTACTTGTTTCCGATGAGTTTGATCTGTTTGTTTTGTATTATTTCGATGATTAGTTTGAGACTAGCGGTCTCCCTCACAGGGTCATGGATAGCAGCCACGTAGATATTATTGTCAAGCAGTATCTGGTAGGGCTTGGCGGGCTTTTTCATTTATCTCATCCCTGATTTCCTGTGCTAGTTGTTTTACTTGGGTCTCAGCTAGTTCTTCCTCAAGCCGTTTAGTAATCTCTTCGATGTCGAGTTTCTGTATGATGATCTGCCCCTTCTGATTACTTGTCAGTAGTAGCTGGGTTTCTGATGTGATCCCTAACTCGTCTCTGACCTTTTTTGGTATAACGACTCTGCCACTACCATCAGGTTCAATAACTGATGCCATTTTCCCGTTCAAATAAACAAACGGAAGTAACGGTATTAAACATATCTGAATACTTATTTATTCAAGAAAATAAATAAAAGATCATAAGAATGGGATTATTAAACAAATACTCAAATCAGATACGGCTATTCTTGATTATTTATCCGGTCTTGAATGCATTTATTCTACTCTTTTCTGATACGTATACAGCATTTGGTTATCTTGACTCACCGCTTGGTGTTTGGTTGATGGACACAAGAAGCTATGTTATTTTTCACAGCATCACAAGCAGCGTCTCATTAATAGCATTGATATTAACACAGCGGAAAATGAATCAAATATACAGTTGGTTGGCATCATTCTTGTTTTCATTCCTAGTACTATCATTGACACCAGTACCTTGCTAAACCATTACCCAGATAAGCAGAGACCACCTCATTACTGATATGATTAAGCTCACCGAGTTCTACGAAGCCAGAAAACGTGTCCAGAAATGGGCAAGACACACACCACTCGAATACTCACCAGACCTGAGCAAACTCACAAACGCAGAAGTCTACCTCAAACTAGAGAACCAACAAACCACAGGCAGCTTCAAGATCAGGGGAGCCACCAACAAGATACTATTATTATCTGATGAGGAACGAGCCCGAGGCGTAGTCACAGCCAGCAGTGGAAACCACGCACAAGGACTAGGCTACGCAGCAAAACAACTCGGAGTCAAAGCCAAGATAGTTGTTCCTGAGAGGACGCCACAGATGAAGATTGACGCCATCAGGAAATACGGTGTCGAGCTAATCATAGAGGGCGACGAGTACATGGACTCTGAACGACTAGCTAGAAAGATCGAAGCAGAGGAGGGCATGACCTTCGTCTCAGCCTACAATGACATCGAACTCATCAAAGGACAAGGCACACTCGCGTTAGAGATGATCGAGAACCAACCCCAATTAGACACCATACT
>JAOZIG010000182.1 GCA_026014515.1 Candidatus Bathyarchaeota archaeon
CGAGTTCAAGGACCTAATCAGGCAGATCGTAACCGAGATCCAGACAGGCGAGTTCGCTAAAGACTGGCAGATGGAGCAGATGCTGGGTTATCCCGTCTTTAACAAGCTGTTGAAGAAGGCGTTTGAGCACCCCATCAACGAAGCTGAGCGAAAGCTGAAAGAGCAGGTCAAGCTCGAGTTCGAGTAAGCCTTTTCTCTTATCGCTTCCTTTTTTCTTTTATTCTATGTATATCTGGCAGGCTATCCTAGGTTTATTGTCCGGTGGTTTGATTCTCATCGTCTCTAGTGAGAAGACTGTTGATCAACTAATCAAACTAGCCAAGATATTCGGGCTCAGCACTTTCACAATTGGCTTTGTTATTGCTTCACTTGGATCAGACTTGCCTGAGATAATTAACAGTGTATTGTCCGCGTATCTTGGACATGGTGATATTTCTGTTGGGGATAGTTTTGGCTCTGTTATGACCCAGATCAGTCTTGTTTTGGGGTTGATTCCCTTCTTCTGCACTTTTTGTCGATTGATACCTAGTACTTTCAAGTATGTTGGCGCGGTTGAGGTTGGAACCGTATTGATATCTATCTTCTTGGCGATGGATGGACGAGTCTCACGACTGGACGGTATATTATTAATAATGCTCTGGGCTGCAAGCATGATTATTCTAAGGCGCTTCGCCGAGCAACGAGTCATACTTGACGAGAGTATCGAGATTGAGGAACCTAAAGAGAACATGTCCAAGATTCTCGGGTGGCTCCTAATCGGGTTCCTAGGAATAGGCATCGGAAGCTATGCTGTAATCGAGTCAGCCGTAACCATCAGCAGAGCCTTTGGCATCTCAGAGTACCTCATCAGTTTCTTCCTGGTCAGTCTCGGAACAAGCCTACCTGAACTAGTTGTAGAAGTCTCAGCTATCAGGAGACATCACTTCGATTTGGCTGTGGGTGATATAATTGGTAGCTGTATCGTGGATGCTACCTTGGCGATTGGACTTGGTCCAGTCTTTTTCCCCATAGATGTTTCCGGTGGTACGGTGCTTGTAACTGGGCTCTACGCAGTGGCTGTCTCGGCGGTTGTTGTCGGTGTTTTGAGTTGGCGTGGTGTCAACGATAAACGGACAGGCGGTTTATTCATACTGTTGTATCTGTTGAGTTATCTGATACCCTATTTCCTCTAGTACTCCCGATAATCGTATAAGCATAAAGAGTCTAGTTATTCTGATTCAAAATGAAGTT
>JAOZIG010000453.1:0-303 GCA_026014515.1 Candidatus Bathyarchaeota archaeon
AAAGGCCTACATAGATTCAAATATTTAAGGCTTTTTCTCTATTCTTGAAGCTTGCAGGCAATATCCAGTAGATAACCTGATCTATGCCTCATCTTCTTCGGTGTATGGGAATAATACAAAGGTCCCGTTCAGTGAAAATGATAAGACTGATACTCCTGTCAGTCTCTATGCTGCAACAAAAAAGTCGAATGAACTGCTCGCATATACCTATTCAAAGCTGTACAACATTTCTGCTACAGGCTTGCGGTTCTTTACGGTCTATGGTCCCTGGGGAAGACCAGATATGGCATACTATTCGTTCAC
>JAOZIG010000453.1:313-1230 GCA_026014515.1 Candidatus Bathyarchaeota archaeon
AGCTATTCTAAGTGGTAAGCCCATCAATGTATTCAACCATGGAAAGCTCAGCAGAGACTTTACCTATATCGATGACATCATCAATGGTATCGTATCCCTTATCCCGCTAGCCCCAGAAGAACCGAAGGTCTATAACATAGGGAATAACACCCCAGTACAGCTCATTGAGTTCATAAAGACGCTCGAAGACCTGCTTGGAAAGAAGGCAGAGAAGAAAATGCTACCAATGCAGAAGGGCGATGTGCTGACAACCTATGCAGATATCGACGCGCTGCAGAAGGCTGCTGGGTATACTCCAAGCACTTCGATTCGAGAGGGTTTGAGCAAGTTCGTCGACTGGTATCTCGGATACACACAACAAACCTAATTTAGAAGATAATACAGCAGCTATGATGTTATCATGAGCTGCTGTAACATGTGCTGAGTTGCTCTACACCTTACTATTCCCTCGTATTAATCACGAGTATAGATATCTCTGGTATAGACTTTCTGCTGGACATCTCTGATGTCATCAGTCAAACGGTTTGCTACAATTAAATCAGATCTCTGTTTGAATGATTCAAGGTCATTGATCACTTCAGAGTTGTAGAACGTATCTTCTTTGAGTTCGGGTTCGTAGACGATGACTTTCACACCCTTGGCTTTAATACGCTTCATGATGCCCTGGATGGCTGACTGCCTGAAGTTATCGGAATTGTTTTTCATGGTAAGGCGGTAGATGCCAACAACGGATGGGTTTCTGGTAAGGACCATATCTGCGATATGATCCTTCCTCGTTCTGTTGGCATCGACAATTGCTGACATGATGTTCTGTGGTACATCTTCGTAGTTTGCCAGCAGCTGTTTGGTATCCTTCGGTAGGCAGTAACCCCCGTATCCGAACGATGGGTTGTTGTAGTGGTTCCCGATTCTCGGGT
>JAOZIG010000303.1 GCA_026014515.1 Candidatus Bathyarchaeota archaeon
TGCTAAGTCATCCACCAAATCCAATCATATAGGAGCTCTCTATGGCTGAAGGAACATTTTCTTCAGAGGGGAGGCAGGTGGGTGGTTATATCACCCGTGTTTTGAGCGGTATGGCTCAAGGTCTCTTTGCCTCACTCATCATCGGTCTCATCATCAAACAAATTGGGCACTACAGCTCAATTCTTCTGCTCGAACACATCGGCATGGTAGCCCAATACCTTACTGGACCTGCAATCGGGATGGGGGTTGCAATAGCAGTAGGGGCATCCCCTCTAGGGGTACTGGGAAGCGCTGTAGCGGGTGCTATTGGAGCTGGGACATTCTCCTTTGCAAATGGCATTGGCCTAGCCCTGGGCGAGCCTGTCGGGGCAATGGTGGCAGGTCTCGCAGCAGCAGAAAGCTCTAAACTTGTTGCAGGTAAAACAGGTGTGGATATCCTCATCGTTCCGCTCACTACTATATTGGTAGGATCACTGGTGGGATATTTCATTGCACCTCCCATTGCCGCCATGATGCGTTACATCGGAGCATTCATCAACTCATTAACCACACTCTATCCACTTCCTATGGGAATTTTGGTCTCTACTGTGGTAGGAATGGTGCTTACCCTTCCGATCAGTAGCGCAGCCATCAGCATAAGCCTTGGCCTCGATGGGCTCGCTGCAGGTGCGGCAGTTGTTGGGTGCAGTTGTCAGATGATTGGTTTTGCAGTGAGTTCCTACAAGGAGAACAAACTAGGAGGTTTGCTGAGCCAAGGGCTCGGAACCAGTATGATCCAGATTCCAAACATCTGGAGGAACCCCCTCATCTGGATACCCCCTACCCTCACCTCTGCAATCCTTGGTCCGATCAGCACCATAGTATTCAAGATGGAAAACAACAGTGCAGGGGCAGGTATGGGCACCAGTGGTTTGGTCGGTCAGTTCAACGCAATAGCAGTAATGGGATTAGAGGCATGGCCAGTGGTACTCTTGATGCACTTTCTACTCCCCGCTCTCATTACCCTCTTATTCAGTACCATCATGAGAAGGAAGGGCTGGATCAAGGAAGGTGATATGCTGCTTACATTGCGATAATATCTCTCAAGATATAAGAAAGCCCAACAATTCCGTCACGGAGTGTTGGGCTTTTTTGTCTTCAGATTAGATCAGAAGTAGAGTTCGAAGCTCACCGATAATTCCCATTCCACATCAAGGGGGTCGATGGTCCCTTTCATTGCATCCATGA
>JAOZIG010000363.1 GCA_026014515.1 Candidatus Bathyarchaeota archaeon
GCCTACAATGCTTACGCCGAAGGCTGCCCTGCTGCTTTGTTTGAGCCTGGGAACTCGGGCTATGCCGTGGCCTGTTCCGCGGGACTCTGCTGTATTCCTCTTACCTGCCATTGGGTCCCTGCCCTGGGGCTGGAACCTTGTGCTTTGTAGGGATACTACCGCTCTTTTGATTACATCGTGCCTGACTGGGGTGCTGAATACTTTTGGTAGTTCAAGTTCTGTTGTCTTCTCGTTCTGGAGGTTAACTACTTGTACTTTCATTGGTTAGCTCCTCCTTTCTGCCACTCTGTGTGTAGGTATGTGATCTGTGGAGCCTCTTCTGGGTAGTCTTGGTCTCTTACGCTTCTGCGTAGTTTGATTAGACGTTTAGCTGGTCCAGCTACGCTTCCCTTCAACAGGAGGTACTCTCCGTTGACAAAACCATAGTTCTTGAACCCTGCTTTGGGGTTTATGCGATCATTATCGCTGCCCATGAGCATGATTCGTTTATTGTACTCGGTTCTGTTGTGGAAGCCCATCTGGCCTGCCCTTGGTACCTGTGGGAATACTCCTCTTGGCACCCATGCGCCGATTGAGGCTACAGCTCTTTTCTGTTTCCTTGACTTGTGGCTCAGTATTCTGATTCCCCAACGCTTGACTGGTCCTTGGAATCCTTTACCTTTGGTAACCGCGACAATATCGATACCTTTTCCGATCTCGAATACGTCGTTGATGGTCACCTCGTTTCCGAGAAGTCCCTTAACATAAGCCATCTGGTCATCGATGGAGCCACCCATGATGGGTATCTCCATGAAGTCAGGTGCCTTCTGTGAGATGCTTGCTTTCCTCGGCTGCGTCGCTGCGATGATTCGTAGCTCCGCGATCTTGTCGATGTTTGCTTCCATCTCTGAGAACTTTTCGTCTGGTCTTGGATCAGTTGCGAAGGTGATTCTCCTGTGCAGGTCTCTTGGCTGGTTCTGCATCCATGCCTCAGTCATGGCTTTTAGGCCGTCCTGAGTTTTCTTGTATGCTCGGACTGCAGCTACCAGCATAGGGGGAGTGTCGATTACGGTCGCAGCGGCTTTAACCTCTTGACCGAATTCAGGATCTCGTTGTCTATCTTCGATATAGAACAGGTGAGTCATGCCTGCTTTGTAACCAGCGAAGCCTGCTAGTCCGGGTTCTCCGTCTAGTTTTGGCCAGTGGTTCACTCTGCCCTTTGGGTTCCGCGCTCTTACGCGTG
>JAOZIG010000299.1 GCA_026014515.1 Candidatus Bathyarchaeota archaeon
ACACAAAAACCCTCAATAGGTTCATGTGTCAAAGGATGAATCTCACAGGGCTCCTTCCAGAAATTCTTGTATATCCCTATGCCACTTACTATACCCGTATTCACATCCAGAGGAGCGGCAATTCCTCCGGCCGCAAAGTTATCGACCACCTTGCCGACGCCTATTCGCAATATGGCGCCAATGATATCAACACGTCCTTCCTCATACACCGTCATAAGACGTACGGTATTGACAGAACTGGGGCTTAGGTGCTGCAAACTCTCGTGTTGAATAATCAATTCCTCAGCCATATCAAGACCTTGTTTTAGAAGCGATATCCGTAGTGATAGCACATTCTCGACATCAACAGTGACTAGGCGCACCCCTCGTCCCACTACACCAAGACTGGGTTTGGCAATAAACGCTGTGTGCTCAGTAGCCCATGCTGCAAACTGCTCATCAGATAAATCCTTGAGATTCACGCATTCGCGTCTCATCATAGGGCGAAAACAATCATAAAAAAGCAATTTTGAACGGAGAAATCGAATATAGCGCCTATCGTTGAGAGCCACATGAAAATCATGCAGCCGACCTGTGCCAATATATGTATCACGTTGGTCGTCATCCAAAGCAAAAAAACGAAGGTAGAAATAATCCAAAAAGCTTGTTCCCCGCCCCAACGAACATCCAAGAAAGTGCCATAAGAGCTCAAAGTAGCTGGCTCCATAATGGTGATGTGCATGATGCATATACTCTCGTAGCTTCTTATAGTCTGTTTTGAGTACATAATATGCTGTATAAAGAAGAAAACGCGGTTTCCATATGAAAGCCAAAGCAGGCCTCCTAGCAGCAAAGAGCACAGCCGTACTGTTGAGTCAAAGCTATACGATAGCGATTTCAGCACATGACAACTAGTAGCTCCCTTGAATTAGCGGGGTAAGTCGCCACATGCATCGCTTTTCACAGATATAGCGTGGAAAAGCACCTCCACAATTGTAGCCTTGTACAATATGTCCCAAATTGCCGGAGGAGTGTCTCATAGAATGGGAACACCATAGTATGGCCAGTAGTCTGGAGCAAAATGCACTGGCTACAATAAATGCCTCATTAACCTATTTCCCTAATCACAGCCGTTAGCCGCATCGAGCAATACTCTCTCGAATTCTGTAAACAACTTGTCGCGATCAAATTGATCCTCTGCCAACTGACGAGCTGCCCGACCCGCCTGACAAATTTTTGT
>JAOZIG010000226.1 GCA_026014515.1 Candidatus Bathyarchaeota archaeon
CTTGGACTGGGCAGATTCCTTGGAGGATTTAACGGCTGTCTCCGGGTTGCCCGGGGAACCTGCTTCCATGGACGTCACATAGTATCTCTAGGTTGTCCATGGGCTCAGAACTCGTGTAGATTTCTGACATGATCTTCTTATCGACTTCAAGGTATGGGTTTGTCAAAATCTTCTCCGCAGAATACGCCCACTCTTACTGATATAAAACCTTCAATCACATGAAACCCGCCTAATCTCCTCGACTCTTCAAGACACTGGGCTCAAAAAGAAGCACCACACTCGGTGTATCAGCCTCCGGCTTATGCAATACACCCTTGGGCACCACACAAAGCTGGCCTTCACCGATCTCAATCACTTCATCCTTAAGATTGATCCTGATACACCCACTGTACACCATAAACAACTCATCCTCTTCATCATGCTTATGCCAGTGATACTCACCATCAAACAAGGCAGCACGTACAACCTGATCATTCACCCGCACCACATCAACAGGACTCCAAGCAGACTCAAACCCCGAAACAACTTCCCCCAGATCAATTACCGATACCAAACTCATCACAAACAATAATCACTATACACTGAAAACTGTTTTATCCTCACCCACCACACATCATTGAACAAAATTGCCAAAAGAAACATCATTCTTCCTAGCGGGCGACGCATTCCAAGCCCGCTGCATCCACCAATATAAAGAACAAGACGATGTCAAGGAAATATTCGACCACATACAAACCGCAGACATCGCCTTCATGAACCTCGAAATCGCCATCCACGCATTCGAAGGCTACCCCATAGGCGCAGGAAAATACGACGCCTACGGACAAGCAGACCCAGAAGTAGCAGCAGACGTCAAAAAACAGGGATTCAGCATCGTAAGCAGAGCCAACAACCACGCCATGGACTACACCGAAGGCGGCATGCTCGCAACAACCCAATACCTAGAAGCAGCTGGACTATACCACGCAGGCGCAGGCATGAACCTAGCAGAGGCACGAGAACCAGCATACATGGAAACACCAAAAGGAATCGTAAGCCTCATCAGCGCCACCACATGGGAACTAGGCTTAGCTGGACACGCACGAAAAGACGTGATGGGAAGACCCGGCGTCAACCCCCTACGAATGATACCCAAATACAACCTAGACCAAGAAGACTGGGAAAGCCTCAAAAAAGTAGCAGACAAACTCGGATTACTACCATCAGAGTACCAGAACGGCTACAACTTCCCATTCAGAGGACACAAATTCGTACCCAGCGACAAAACCATGCGTGAATATACGCCTCACCCAGTGGACCTAGCTGAAAACCTGCAAGCAGTACGCGACGCCAAACAGATCAGCGACTGGGTCATGTTCAGTCTCCACGGTCACTACGAGGAAGTAAACCCCCCAGCAGGTTACCGCGAGAAAGAGATACCATTGAAGGCAGTGGTAGACTTCGCCCATCAAGTAATAGACGCAGGCGCGGACATTTACATTGGACACGGACCACACATCCTCCGAGGTATCGAGATATACAAAGGAAAACCCATCTTCTACAGCCTAGGCAACTACATATTCCAAAGCACCCTAGCACGAAGACAACCCGCAGACCTCTACGAACTATGGGGACTAGACGCAGAGACCACCACAGTAGAACTCTACATGACCCGCGAGAAGCCACCCAGCAAGTTCTTCCAAGACCAAGCATACTGGGAAAGCGTAGTAGCCGAACTCGACTACGAAGACAAGACACTCAAGGAGATCAGACTGATCCCCATACAACTAGACATGGACCCAGAGAAACCACTCCACGAGCAACGCACTACTGCTGGCGTCCCTCACAGAGCCTATGGAGACAAAGCTAAAAGCATCATAGAAAACATGCAGCGTCTCTGTAAACTCTATGACACCAAGATAGAATACAAAGATGAGGTTGGAGTAATCCGCCTCAAATAACCTCTTCCCAGCTACCACTAAGCCGGTTAAGATAGACAAGGGTCTCTGGTCTCAAACTATCTCTATTCTTTTCAAGATACTCCTTGAGCTTAACACCCAACCTGACAGTCTCATGAATACCCGCATTATCAACAATGGCATCAATCTCTGCCTGCGTCCTCTGCGAATAACCCCACGAGTCCATGTTCAATATCTTGAAGGCCGCAACAGCCGCGTTACCCGCACACTCATGCATAGCCCGCAAATCAACCTTATCCACAGTATCAAACTTGGTGTGCCCAAAGCCACGTCCACCACGCTTAGCCGCCTCATCAGGATCACCCATAGTAGCAGTAGCCACACCCTGAAGCAGGAAAGGCCAATGATCACTATATGGACCAACCTGACTCCACAACGGAAGATCAGTACCAATCTCAGAGATAATCTCACGGAACAAAGGCTCAAGGTTAGGCCACCCATGAATACAGAAACCTTGTCGCCCCGCTCTACCCGCGGCATCAAAGTTAATCATAAACCTGATCTTCTTCATGAACTCTGGATGAGCTTCACAGTACGCCCTACTACCATAGAGACCGATCTCCTCAGCGCCAAAACAGATGAACCTGATATTATGCTTCAAATGCTCTTTTTCCTTAGCTAGCGTACGTCCAAGCTCCATAACAACCGCGGCTCCCGTCGCGTCATCCAGTGCACCCACCGCGATATCATGCCCCTCATAGTGAGCACCATAGACAAGCCACTCATCACTACCAGCAGTACCCCTGAGGTCACCCACCACGTTCCAAGTATCTACATCAAGATTCTTGCACTTGGTCTCAAGCCTCAGCTTTACCTTACCTTTCCGTTCAAGCATCCTTACCAGATACATGCCATCCTCATAGCTCACACCAACCGCCGGTATAATTGGACTGATACCCCCTGTTGGAGGACCATATGCCGGATAGTGGTTCATGAAAATCCATCCCGCTGCACCAGCTAAGACGCTGCGTTGATACTTCTCACTCCTGTGAAGATACCGACTCATACCTCGTGGGTTACCGCTATTCACCATAACGATCTTGCCCGCGATCTCCTCCTTTCGCTTCTCATAGATGTCAACTGGACCCGGACCAAGGTAAACAAGCTCAGCCTCAACCACACCCTCGCTACTCATGGGCAAAGCGATACAATCAATATCCTTACTCTTGGGCGCGGTCACAGAGAGCCTGCTGGTATCCCTGATCCAGCCCGGAATAGTGAACTTCTCAAGATGCACATCCTCCAAGCCATAGCCACGCATCTTCTCAGCCATATACTCGCAGCTCTGCTTATCCATGCCGCTTCCCGGCCAACGTGAATCATACTCATCACACAGCTCAACAACAAGGTCAAGCGGCTCTGTGCTACCGTAAATATCTCCTAAAACCCGTTCAACTGGTTTCATGGAGTATGATACGCTATAAGATAAATAGAATTACCGGGTTACCCGGTGAAATAGTTGATGAGGAAATAGACCACGCTAGGTAATAGTACAACCATCACTGAGCGAGTACGACTCAACTCATAGTTCTCCTCAACCGCCAAGACAAGCAAGGCGATAGTCGCTATACCCCAGAGGTTCATCAGGTTCGCCCCTATGAAAGCAGTCAAAATCTTACCTAGACTCCTGTAGGAGACGAAATAGCTTGCCAGTGAGGCAGAGTCCATTATAGATGCATCAACAACACGTATCAACTGATTCAACAAGCTAGGCACAGACGCGAAACCATGCAGTGCAAACATACGTTTCATAGACCCATTTCCCCCGCTTAGCTTCCCAAGTCCATGCATAAGCAGTGTAGAGGCACTCCATCCCACAAGAATAGAGATACCTGCGCCAATACCGGCGAAGAGCCCCATGGAGCCTTCTATCTGACTGGTATCAACGCCCTCAAGCTGAGGCGACAAGACGCTGAGAGGTATTTTCCCTAAATACAACATGCTACTGTATGCCGCCAATAACACCATTACAAACATAACGATAAGTCCTTTAGTCCGGTCTCCCTCGTCAACTGTACTGAAAATCTGCCGGGGCTTGTATAATACCCCGGTTACTTGTCCTATAAATCCCGGTTTTTCATCACTCATGTCTTAACGCCTCCACAGGGTTCATGTTACTCGCCCTGTAAGCAGGATACAGTCCCGACGCTATACTTGTCGCGACTGCGAAAACGACTACCTCAAACCCAAGCATAATTGAGCTAGACGTAGCCAAATCTATGAAGCTTCCTATAACTCCAGCTAAAAGATACCCAAAGCCCGCGCCGACGGCTCCACCAATCATCCCCGTAAGCATGGCTTCGGTGAGAAACATCAACAAAACATCAAGACTCTTGGCTCCAATAGCCTTCATTGTACCAATCTCCTTTGTACGCTCCATGACGCTAACCGTCATGGTATTAATAATACCTACACCAGCAACAACCAAGCTGATACCAGCTATACCACCCAGCACAGACTGAATCGTCCCAAGAATGGACTCCACTTGTTCCTGAGCTGAAGCGGCTGTAACCACTGTAGCCCTGTCCCCCATCTTCTCCTCAATCCCATCTGCGGCTGCGTCAACCACCTCGATGCTGTCGGCTTGAGCCAAAAAGTAACTGAACTCGTTTCCAGTCTCATATAGCTGCTGAGCCGTCTTCAACGGAATCGCAATAGAGTCATCAAGATTCGCCCCAAAACTACTCCCAGTCTCCTTAAGAATCCCAATAACCCTTAGTGTCAACTCCTTTTCCACATCATCAACAGTCGCGGTAATCTTGATCCTATCCCCAAGCTCCACAATAGGCTCATCAAGGTCCAACGGCTGCGCGATATTCGCCCCAACAATTACCACAGCTGCGTCTGATTGCACAAAGTTACGCCCTTCCGCTAGCTCAGTGTTGGGGTTAAGCTCCTTGTATTCTCTCTCAACCCCATACACATCGGTGGCAAAATATCGTCCCTCGATAGTATACTCCGCGATCTTATTCGCGATAATGGGCGTAACCCCCTTCACATAGTCAACCCTGCTGATGATGTCCAAGTCACGCCAATTCAGGGTTCCTCCCGTCATGGTGAACTGCGATTCCATCTCACCCGGCATGATAATCAAGTTGCTAGGACCAAAAACATTCAACTGACCAGTAACGCTATCCTGAAGCCCCTCCGTGATACTAATCAAGCCAGTGATCGCCGCACACCCAATGAGAATACCCACAAGGTTAAGGGCAAACCTGAACTTACGTCCTTTCAAGCCGTTAACGGCTATGAGAAGGGTATCAACAGGGTTCAAGTTTATTCTCCTATGGTCCTAGTCCGAAGAGTCTCCTAATCCACACCCAGAAACCACCATCTTGAGGCTCAGGCGTATCATCTAACTGTTCACCGATGGTAATATCCAATCCAATCTGCTCCTCATGTTCCCTGTTCAAGTGATCCCTGTACTTGACACTGAGTCTAAGCTCATGTTCACCTTCTGGTGCATCTGAGTCTACCTTGTAGTTAATATCGAATGGTATTGGACTATCAGGGTCTACTGCTCCGATATACTCATCGCTTCCACTTACCCGCTTGATTACGTCGTCCTCAACAACACCAATAGACACGAACTCAACACTCTCAGTACCAATCAGAAGAAGATCAGCTTCAAGCTCCTTTGTCTCTCCTGCTGATGCGGTCTCACTTGGCACATCAAGGAACTCAAAGTCGATCAATCCGTCAACCAACAGGGTCATGGTCTCAGTGATGGATTTTGATGTCCCTCGACTGCTAGTATAAGTGATTGTTGCTGTAATAGGATACTGTCCTGCAGCAGTACTGCCAGAAACCAGTAGACTATAGGTTGCTTTTGTGCTTTCACCTACGCCTAGATCACCTAAGTTGATCACGGATGGACTGATAGGTGAAACTGGACTAGAAGTTGAGAAGCTCAAGGTACCTAAAAGGTCATACGCAACAGCGCCCGTACATTCTATAGTCAGTTCAACCGTGAAGATGTCCCCAGGTAGTATTGAGTCTTCTAAAACTTTCATCTCTTCAATTGTGACTAATGTAGTTCTTACAGCTGCTGATGATGCTACATTGATGGGAAGAGAGAAGCTCTGATGAAATCTATTGCCATCTATATCCTTGTAAGATGCTATCGCGGTTACTGAGTAGGTTCCTAACGTGGTTCCTTCAATAATGGATATAGTTGGATTAACCGTGAATGATTCTCCAGATCCAAGCTCATCGACGCTAGTTACAATGTTATTTGTTATAGTGATACTGTTTGTCAATGAAGTCAAAACTACCTTTACATCATTAATTGTCTCGTTGTCAATATTTATGAATTTAAAACTAACATCGTTAATTGCTCCCGCTTTAACCTCAATATCCTCCAATGTAGGACTATAAACAAGACTTGGTGTAAATGCCTCTGAAACAATTACTCCAATTGGAACAGTAACAATTCCTTGCAAAGCTGCCCCTGTTCTCCCATAACTTACACTTAAAGACAAGCTATATGCACCTAGAGGTAGATTTTGATCTATGTAAATAACAGGTTCATAACTAGTCTGTCTGTGTGCTTCAATTTCAGCTACTACTTGGTTAGCTTTACTTATGACTGTAATACCTGAAATGGATGATGAAAGAACAGCTTCTATGTCATAGATTTTATAGTCTCCTGTATTTTTGAGGACTATTTTTATCTGGTTTTCTTGTCCTCCTTTTAAGTAGATGTTGCTCGCGCTCACCTGTAAGATAGGTGAGTCTGCTGCATAGGTTGGTATGGTGCCTAGCATTATTGTTAGAATGAATGCTAGAACGATAATGGATTGTTTCTTTGTTTTCATTTAGATCAGGTCCTTGAATTTTTTTTCTCCTTCTATTACGCCGTCTTTGAAGCTGATGAGACGGTCTGTTTGTTGACCCACTGCTGGGTCGTGGGTGATTAGGATGAAGGTTTTTCCTTCCTCCTCGTTGAGTGTTCTTAGCAGGTGCATTATCTCTGCTCCTGTTTTACTGTCTAGGTTTCCCGTTAATTCGTCTGCTAGTAAGATGTTGGGGTTGTTCGCGAGGGCGCGTGCTATTGCTACTCGTTGTTGTTCTCCGCCGCTTAGCTGGCTTGGTTTATGGTCTGCTCTGTCCGCTAATCCTACGAGACCAAGTAGTTCTTTGGCTCGTTTGTGGCGTTCTCCTCTAGCTACGCCTGCTATTGCCATGGGTAGTTCTACGTTGCCTTGGGCGTCCATCCGTGGGATGAGGTTGAAGAACTGGAAGATGAACCCGATCTCGCGGTTCCGTAGATCAGCTACTTGATTGTCGTTGAGTTTGTTGATGTTGACGCCGTTGATGTTGACATCGCCTGATGTGGGGCGGTCTAGGGCTCCTATCATGTTGAGTAGGGTGCTTTTACCTGAGCCGCTGGGCCCCATGATTGCCATGAACTCTCCTTCCTCGACGCCTAGGTCTACGCCTTTGAGTACTTCGAGGGGTCTGCCTCCTGACATGTAGGTCTTGTGTAGGTCTATGGTTTCAACGATTAATTTTGTCATTCTTGTTTCTCCAGTAGTTTATCGATCATGTCGAGGCGGCTCAGTGTGTTTTCCTTGATTTGGGTGAGGATTTTTTCTTTAATATCGGTGTCGATGTTATCTGTGAAGGTTCCTAGTAACTGGTTTGTCATGAATTGTTCTTTTGATGTGAGTTTGTCTAGGAGTTCCATTGCGCCTTGTTTTCGCTCGTAGGTGAGCCATTTAACGACTACTGAGATGTATTTTATGCTAAAATCAATGGAGCCTTCTAGGTGGTTTTGCATTAAGTCAAATAACTGTGTTCCTTGCTTCGTGATCTTGTAGTATTCTATCTCGTCACGTGTCTCTGTAGTAATGAAGCCTTTTTTTTC
This sequence comes from Candidatus Bathyarchaeota archaeon, assembly GCA_026014515.1. Classification (GTDB taxonomy): domain Archaea; phylum Thermoproteota; class Bathyarchaeia; order TCS64; family TCS64; genus RBG-16-57-9. The sequence goes on from JAOZIG010000226.1 coordinate 7,828, forward strand.
GAGACTCTTCAGGGCTGGGTAGACTGTGCCTGTTTTGGGTTCCCATGTGCCTTCAAATTCTTCTTTGAGGGTTACTAGCATCTCGTAGCCATATTTGGGGCCCTCGTCTAGCTGTAGTAGTAGCAGCATCTGTAGTGGGCTGACTGGCATTCTTACGGGGTTTTGGCTGTTAATGCTTAATGTCATGAGTTGACCTCTACCTAGTGATTGCTTTTCTGAAACAGTCGCCTACTCTTAAACATTTTTCATAATTGTTTCATAATTGAATGCAAAGGGTTAACCGGTGTGAACAAGTAGGTTTGGTGTAGCATGAGTATCCTCATATTCACAGATAACCCGACGACGGGTGAGACAGGGTTAGTCCGGCGAGAGTTAAAGGAGCGGGGGTATGATGTTGGTTATCTTGCTCCTTGGGATATCAGTTTGCCCGGTTTTGAACCCGATTATGATCTATGTTATGTGCCTAGCAATATGCTTCACAGGGGTAGCACCTTTGAGCTTGTTCACAGGCTCTTGATTCTGCGACGTATCGAGGAATCAGCGATTGTTGTTAACCCTGTTGAGTCCATGTTGAATTATAGTAAGGAGCATCTTAGTCTTCAACTGAATAAACTTGGAATATCTCATCCTGAGACATTGATCACTGAGAACATTGAGGTCGCCAATGATTTTGTATCCCGGATTCAAGCCGATGGACGAGACGTGGTGATAAAACCAATATGTCTCAGCCGTGGCACAGGGGTAAGTAAGCTCAGTTGGATACGAAGCAGAGAGGATCTAACCCAGTACTTGCTCTGGTATACGAGGAACTTTGGTGAGGGTGTTTTCTATCTTCAGGAATATGTGCCTAACCTTGGTTATGATGTCAGGTGTCTAGTGGTTGATGGTGAGGTCATTGGTAGGGAGGCGAGGTCTAACCCCGAGGATTTCAGGTATAATGTAGCTGC